>NZ_JAKZHU010000005.1 GCF_022568795.1 Arsenicicoccus dermatophilus
TCGGCGGCGGCATCCAAGGAAGCCGTCACCTCGTCGAGGACCAGGATCGCAGGATCCAGCAGCAGCGCCCGGGCCAGGCAGACCCGCGCTCGCTCGCCTCCGGACAAGGTTGCCGCCCTCACCCAGGAGGGTGTCCAGGCCGTCGGGGAAGGTCGCCCGCGTCAGGGGCAGGCCGGCTCGCGACAGGGCGTCGGTCAGCTCCTCCGGCGATGCCTGCCACGCGCCGAGGCGCAGGTTGTCGGCCAGGGTCCCGTGCACCAGGGGGGCGTCCTGCTCGACCAGCTGCACCACCCCGGCCGCTCGTCGTCCGGGATCCGGGCCGGGGGTCGCCCCGCGACGAGCACCAGGCCCTCGTCCTGCTCCCACAGGCCCACGAGCAGCCGCGCCAAGGTGGACTTCCCGATGCCCGACGGGCCCGCGATGCCCACATGCTCCCCCGCGCCCAGGTCGAGGTCGGGCACCCGCACCCGGGACCGGTCGCCGAGCCTGACGACCGCCCCACGCGTGACCACGGCTCGCCGGTCCGCCTCCGCCGGCACCTCTGGGACGTGGTCGTCCCCCACGGCGGGAGCAGACGCGTCGCAGCCCAGGTCGATGCCGTCGGCCACCCGGCGCGCACAGGCCCGGTGCGGCTGCAGACGGGCCGTGGTGGCGATCGCCTCTGCGACCGGCGCCAGCACCGTCAGGGCCCCTGCCAGCAGGCACGGCAGCCACACCGGGTCCGTCCCCGGCTGCGCCCAGGCGGCGAGGAGCAGCGCGACGGCGGTAGCCACCACGACGGCTTCCCGGGCCGTGGTCCCCAGCGCCTCCAGCAGGCGGATGCGGCGCGCCGGCACGTCCATGTGCTCCGCCAGGGCCGACAGGTCGGTCACAGCCTGCTCGCGCCGGCCGAGGACCAGGATCTCTCTCGTGCCCGCCAGGAGGTCGACGACCGTCGAGGACAGGTCCGCCAACCTCGCCTGCTGCGCCTCGCCCCACCGGTCCCCCCGGCCCTGGACCGCGACCGTCACCAGGGCCAGCAGGGAGGTCCCCAGCAGTAGGACCACCGCCATGGCGGGAGAGAGCAGAGCGAGCAGCGGCACCGCCACCAGCACCAGCACGGCGGCGGCCGCCAGCTGGGCGACGGTATGCGCGTAGAAGAACTCGAGCCGTTCGACGTCGGACATCGCCGTGGCCGCCAACCGCCCGGAGTGCACGGCGCGTCGTGACGGCACCCCGCGGGCGTAGCCGTCATACAGGGCCATCCGCAGCCGGGCCAGCACCCGGTAGGCCACGTCGTGAGAGATGTCCATCTCGTGCCAGGTCAGCACCGGCCGCACGAGGGCCAGCAGGACGGCAGCCACCCACCATCCCGGACCGTCGACCCGGCGGTCCACGACGGCGGTGGCGACGAGGTGGGCCGTGGCCACCGACAGGCCCACGAGAGAGACGGCCGCGGCCAGGTCCACCACCGTGGTCCAGGCCAGCGCTGCTCGCTCCGGACGCAGGTGGGGCAGCAGGCGGGCCATGTCCTGGACGGTCGATCGGCCCCCGGTCGTCCCGGGCCCCTCCAGCGCCCCCCGGCCCTGCTCGTCGTCACCGCCGACGGGTGCGAGGACGCCGGTCCCCGCAGGGGACGCCGGTCCCCGACCTCGACGAGCCCTCCTCGCGGGACGTCGGATCCGCTCGACTCCTCGGCCGGTACCTCGACGACCTTGCCCTCCTCGAGGCGCAGGACCAGGTCGGCGGCGGCCAGGGCCTCGGGGCGATGGGCGATCATCACCACGATCGCACTCCGGGACCGGGCCCGCAGCGTGGCGAGGACCTGACGCGAGGCCCCCTCGTCCAGGGCGCTGGTGGGCTCGTCCAGCAGCAGGAGGTCGGCCCGGGCGAGCAGGGCCCGGGCGACCGCCAGGCGCTGACGCTGCCCGCCCGACAGGTCGTGCCCTGCCTCCCCGATGCGGGTGGCCAGCCCGTCGGGCCAGCCTCGCACCGTCCCGGCAAGCCCCACGGACTCCAGCGCCTCCCACAGCTCCGCCTCCGGGGCGGAGGGGTTGCAGCGCAACGTCTGCGCCACCGTCCCGGGGAAGAGGTAGGAGCGCTGGGACACCACGGCGACGTGGTCCGGGCGCCGGACCGACCCCCGCTGGGGCTGGAGCAGACCGAGAGCCAGGTCGAGCAGCGTCGACTTGCCGGAGCCCGAGGGGCCCGTGAGGGCGACCAGCCGGCCGGGCCGCAGCGCGAGCGTGGCACCGCGCAGGACGGGGACTTCCGGGTCGTAGCTGAACTCCACGTCCGCCAGGACGAGCTCGCGGACCTCCTGGCCCGCCAGCGGGCTCGGCTCGGCGGCCGGCCGCCCGACGCCAGCCGTGGGCGACGCCACGGCGGGCGACCCGGGCCGCAGCGCGGCGTCCAGGCTGTCCAGGGCCGACAGCCCCAGGTAGCCGGCGTGCCAGGCCCGTGCCAGGTCACGCACGGGTCGGAAGGCCTCCGACGCCAGCAGCAGCACCAGGAAGGGCCGAGCCGTCTCGCCACCGCCGGGGCCGAGGCCGACCGCGTGCAGCGCTGCCAGACCTGAGGCCAGCAGCAGACCCGCCTGGATGCCGAGATCGATCAGCCCGGTGTCCAGCAGCGACAGCCGCATCGTCGAGACCGTGTCGCGGTGCAGTGCGTCCGAGCGCGCCGCGAGGGCCGCCCGACGACGGTGCACCGCGCCCAGCACCCGCAGCGTCGGCATGACCCGCAAGGACTCCAGGTGGTCTGCGCTCAGCGCCTCGTAGCTGTCCCAGTGGCTGCGCCCACGCCGCAGGAGAAGCCGGCGCCAGGCGCGCGGCCCCAGGACGGCCACCGCGATGCACGCCGCGAGAGCCGCCGCAGCCCAAGGATCCAGCACCGCGAGCACCACGAGGATCACCGGGCACAGGCACCAGACCTGCAGCGCCGCCGGGATGTAGGTGCTGGCGTAGGCATCGACCCCCTCCACCCCCTCGGTGAGCGCCAGCCGGCGGGCGCCCAGCCGGTCGGACGCGTCATACAGCCGAGCCGGGGTGAGCAAGGACCGCAGGACCTGCTCTCGCAGGCACCCACGCACCGCCGCACCCAGACGGGCCGCCGCGCACGCCTGCGTCAGGACCAGCAGGGCCCTCGTCATCAGGCAGGCCAGCACCCCGGCCACAGGTCCCCAGACGTCCTGCGCAGCCGTTGCCCCCCGCGCCGCGCCCGCGACCCGGGCCAGGGTCAGGGCCAGGCAGATCGCCTGGACCCAGTAGGTGACGGTGACCGCCAGCTGGAGCAGCACGGTCGCGCCGAGCCGTCGAGGATGCCGCGCAGCCAGCCGCCACAGGCGGACGTCGACGACGCGGGCGACGAGCCTGGTGATCGGCGGATCGGACCGCTCCTCTGCAGCGAGCGGAGCCGGAGCCTCGACGGCGGGGCTGATCATGCGTCCTCCAGGACGAGGGCGTGGCTGACGTGGCCGTGGACCGGGCCGTGGACCCACCCGGACACGGGGCGCCCGCCCCGTCCGGTGGCCAGGGCACGGGTCAGGTCGAGGGCGGCCTGGTGGTGGGCCTGCCACTGCTGGGCCGGGTCAGGCTCGGCGTGGTAGAGCCGGACCGTGCGGCAGCCGTCGATCCAGTGCTGCCCGGAGCACCACGGCCCCAGCGGTGGCCGACCGTGCGCGGTGCCAGCGCCGCCGGCTCGGGTGCGGTCGGTCAGGCTGCGGGGATCCGGGCTGCGCCGGGTGCGGAGCACGGCGTACGACAGGGGCGGTGGCGGCTCCTGCGGCAGCGGTGGAGGTCGGTCGACACCGAGGTCGACGATGCCGGGGATCCAGGAAGGGGCAGGTGCGTCCAGCCCGACGGGGAGGGCGATGCCCAGCGGGTCCGCATCGCCCTCGACTCCCGTGTCCGGGTCGGTGGTGCCGGCACGGATCTCGACCGCCAGCAGGGCGGTCTCCGGGGCGGATCCCGGCCACACGAGGGACCAGGTGTCCACGTCGGGCAGGCCGACGGCCCGCGCGAGGGCGGCGGCATCGGCACGGACGGTCTGCCAGGGCACGCCGGCGCCCGTCAGACCCGCCCTGAGCAAGGAGTAGGCATAGGCCGCGTCGCCGATGACGCATGGTGCTGCGCGATGGTGGTAGCGCGCCGCCGTGCGCCGCGGCAGCGCGGTCAGGGTCACCCTGGCCCGGCCCGGTGCGGTCGCACCCCGTTCCGGGCCGGAGGCGCGCCGGGTGAACGACCCGGTGTCGGGGTCGAGCACGTGGTGCCCGACGGGCAGGTCGAAGCCACGTCCGCACGCCACGTGCCACTGCACGGGCTGGCACGCGCCGGCGGAGGGGGCGCCCCGGCGCCTGAGGCGGGTGGGCCGGCCCGTCCCGGGCTCGAGGTGGTGGTCGGGTCCCCAGCCGAGGATCCGGACCAGCTGCCCGAGCGGGGCCTCGCATCCGCTGCCAGGGCGTACGGCGGGTCCGAGCCACCGGTTCGCGCGGGGACCGGGGTGCGTCATGGGTCCGGGAGAGAGCGCGGTGAAGGCCCGGTCGTCCGTGGGAGAGGTCATCGCATCCTCACATGTGCGGTGCAGGGGCCAGGGTCAGGTCGTCCGGCCCGGCGGGGACGGGACGGCCCCAGGACCGGGCCGCCTGCGCGAACCGCGGCATGCCGTAGTGGGCGAACGCGGCTGGGGCGTTGGGGACCAGGTCGCCCACGAGGACCCGGGCCACGCGCAGCCCCGTGGGGGCGATGTCCGGGGTCGTGAGGTCATGGACGACGACCCGGTGCCCGGCCTCTGCCAGCCGGCGGCGCAGGATGGAGGCCGGCACCGGGGACACCTCGGTCAACGACCCCGTCCCGAGCGACGGCTGCGTGAACCTGCCTGCGAGGTGGTGGAGCCGAGGGTCCTGCCACAGCTGGACGTGGGCGCCCAGGTCTCGGACCAGGCGCAGCTGGTCCCCTGCGCTGTCCAGGTAGCGTCGGTCGCTCCGGTGCTCCAGGTGCAGGCCTTTGGCCATGAGGCCCGCCTCGACGGCCTGGTAGACCCACCCGTCGGCCTCGACGGTGCCCAGCGTGTAGATCCAGGTGTGCACCGCCTCCAGAACCGCCTTGCGGGCGGCCTCGGCCGGGTCTGCCTTGGCCGAGAAGCCTGCGGCATACACGTCCGTGAGGGGGTCGTGGACCAGGGCCGCGAAGGCCGGTGCCAGGTCGGAGGGCATCACCACGACCCAGAACCGCAGGTCACATCCCTGCATGGCCTCGGTCAGCCCGGGCACGGTGGCTGGATCGATCCCGCGGGCAGGGCCGTCCAGGTGCCACCACAGCTCGAGGGCGTCCCTCTCGACGACCTCGAAGAGTGCCCGGTCGATCGCGTCGGCCAGACCCTGACCGGTCGCGATGCCGGCGTAGTTGAGATGGTGCACCCTGGGCAGGTGGCGATAGCGGCGCAGCCGCCAGTTCAGGTGCACCAGGCTGGACGGCGCCCACACCTGCGGGCCGGCACCCCGGGCAGCCAGGTCGGGATGGTCCTCGGCGCAGGGTACCCACAGGGTCGGGGTGTCCTGCGTGAGGTCGGTGTACTCGAACCCCGGGCGGGCGAGCTGCCAGTCCGCGAACCGTGGCAGCGTCTCGAGGTCGATCACCTCCAGGCCCTCGGCACGCAGCTCCCGTGCGGTCCCCTGGCGCAGACCCTCGCCCCCGGGAGGAAGGTGGTTGCCGCAGTACCTCTCGCAGGCCTCGCCGACCGCGGCCATCCAGGCGCCTTGGGCGTCGCCGAAGGTCGTTCCGAGCGATACCCGATCGGCGGGCCACTCGCCGAGGCGGCGTGCGTCGGACACCTCTGCGGTCAGGGACGTGTAGGCCTGTGGTGCCCGCTCGGGAGTGAGGACCTCACGCACTCGGCGGATGATCCCGCACTGCTCGTCGACGAGGGCGTCCAGGGGCCAGGCCGGGCGGTCGGTGATGCTCATGCAGCTCTCCTGGGGGAGGTGGGGATCCATCCGGAGCGGGGGTCCAGGCGCAGCCAGGCCTGCAGCCGCCGTGCCTGGAGGGTGGTGGGGTGGTACGCGGCTGCCGCCTCGGCCCAGGCCGTGACGACAGGCATCAGTCCGCCCCAGGTGCGCAGCGCGGCCCTGACCGGGTGGTCCTGGGCCAGCTCGGTGCCCATCCCATGGCCCCAGCCACCCGTGACCAGGGACGCCGGGCCGGGCCACGATCCGGCGAGCAGCCGCGCGTCCTCGGCGAAGAAGTCGTCGTCGCCGGTCACCACCAGGAGAGGCAGGTTCATCGGCGACCACCGGGCGACGGGGTCAGGCCGGGGTGCGTCCCAGAGCCGTCGCCACAGCACGGGCAGGTCCGCCTGCGCGGTGGCAGCCGCTGACCGGGGCAGGACGGCGAGGATCTCCGGCGGCAGGTCGTCCAGCACCGATCGGACGCCGCCCTGCTCGGCCCGGGCGCACAGCAGGTCGAGGGCGGCCGGGGGCACGGCCGGGCCGGAGACCCGTCCGCACCCGTGCTGCAGCCACCACCCGAGGCGGTCTCGCACGCGGGGGGTCCCGTCGGGGGCATGGGCGGTGTCCCAGAGCCCGAGGGCCGGCACCATGGCGACGATCCCGGCCGGGCGGGGGCCACCCGTGCGGGTCAGCACCCGCGTGGCCTCGAGGGCGGCGTAGGCGCCGTACGACGAGCCGCTCAGCAGCAACGGGCCGTGCACCCGCCCGGCCGTCGCAAGCGCGCGCACGGTGTCGGCGCCGTCGGGCCCCTCGTGCTCGTAGGGGATCCACCGGCCGCCGGATCCGTGGCGGCCTCTCACGTCCTGGACGTAGGCGTGGTATCCCGCGCGGGCCCAGCTCGACGCCTCGGAGACGAGCCT
This sequence comes from Arsenicicoccus dermatophilus, assembly GCF_022568795.1. Taxonomy (NCBI): domain Bacteria; kingdom Bacillati; phylum Actinomycetota; class Actinomycetes; order Micrococcales; family Intrasporangiaceae; genus Arsenicicoccus; species Arsenicicoccus dermatophilus. The sequence continues at coordinate 6,844 of NZ_JAKZHU010000005.1, forward strand.
GGACGCGTCGTAGGGGGTCCGGATCAGCACGGTGCCGCGAGCCCGGGCAGGAGAGGCCGACACGTGGAGGGTGCGCAGCGTGGTGCCGTCGCCGGCGGCGACGGCGACGGGGGTCACGTCCACGCGGCGGGCGCTCATCTCAGCGGCTCCGTCTCGGGCACCCGCAGCACGGGGTGTTCGCTGAGACGCAGGGGGGTCATCTCCAGCCGGAACAGCAGGCTCGGTCCGCGGGCGGGAACCTGGTGGAGAAGGTCCAAGCAGGATTCCAGGACGTGCGCTGCCGCCAGCGCCGCGGCGACTGGTGGCAGGTCGAGGAGCGGGTCGCCGCCCACCTCGTGCCAGGTCCGTGCGAGGTGCTCGGGTGCGGGGCTGGCCGCCATCCTCCGGGCGCGCACGTCGACGGCCCGGACGGCGCGCGGATCTGACGGGTCGGCGAGCGGGTGGACGAAGAGCACATCGTCCTCGCGGTGCACCCGGACGACTGCGAACCCGGCTGCCAGGTCCGCGTCCGCGATGTCCTCGTCGTCCTGGTTGCGGATGGCGTGCAGGGCCAGGGTGAGCGAGGCGTCGGCAGGGGCGGCACAGGTGCGGTCGGTGACCTCCTGCGGGCTCCCCACCTGCGCAAGCGCGCTCAGGACGGGGCCGAAGATCTGCGGTGCGTCCCCACGGACGCGGATCCCGGCTCGCTGAGGACGCCGACGTGCGGCGCGCTGCGCGAGAACCTCGTCCACCTGAGCGGTCGAGGCTTGGGGGGCGATGCGAAGGAAGGCTCCGTCGGCCGCGCGGACGACACGCGACTCGGACGAGGGGGGACTCGTCGGCATGAAAGGTCCTCACAGCTCATGAGCACGGTCTCGGTCAGGGCTGCGGGCCCGCAGCGACGTGGCCACGGGCCCGCAGCGAACGCGTCAGACCTCGAAGGGGTTCTCCACGAGGGCGTTCGAGTGGGACGCAGACAGGTGGGCCAGGTGCTCGGTCTCCTGGATCTCCACGGCGATGTCGTTCTCCATGGTGTTCTCCTCTCATTTCAGTGATGCAACGTCACCGAGGGTCGATGACTATCCGACCCTAACTGTAATGAGTATCATTCTCAATACTATGGGTTGTTCACAGGATCCACACACGACGCTCCTGGTGGTTGCCGACCAGCGCGCCCAGACCGTCCATACCTTCGATCCGCAGTCGGCCCGGTGGGAGACCGTTCTGACGGATACCGCTCTCGCCGAGCACGCCGGGCTGCTCCAGCTCCCTGACGGGCGGATCGCCTTCGTCGACGACGCGGCGGGGGAGCTGGTGCTGCTCACCCCTGGCTCCGGCCGAACGTCGGTGGAGCGGGTCCCGGTCGCCATCCCCGGAGAGCACCTGGCGTGCAGCCCCGACGGGCGCTGGCTTGCCGTGAGCACCGGGGCGGGAGACTCCTTCGAACCGAGCAGCGATCAGCTCACGCTCGTGGACCTGGCTGCTCCCGGGCGACCACGAGCGCGGCGGGTCCGTACCCGGGTGGGTGAGCCGGGCATCGCGCTCACCGATCACGAGGTCCTGCTGCGTCATCGCGCGCCAGGGGCCGTCCAGGCGTTGGGGATCGTCGAGGTGGCTGCTGCAGGTCCGCACGTGCCCCACCTCGACGGACAGGTCATCCACGAGGTGGGAGACGCAGGCCACGGGGATGCCTGGGACCCGATCAGCCGCTGCCTGCTGATCGCCACCGAGCGCGGGCTGGAACGATTCGCGGTGGAGGACGGCTCGCCTCGCCCCCTGGGGGTCGTTCCCTGGGACGCTGGGCAGAGCGGGACCAGCAGCGACGTGGGCCGGGCCTATTACCTGCGGTGCTGCCCCCGCCGACGGCTCGTCGCAGCTACGCTGCGCCGCGGCGGTGAGGATCCCCTGCGGTGGGACGACTGGGACAACCACCTGTGGGTCCATCACCTGGACACCGGACGTACCCACCTTGCACCCATCGGCCCCGGTCTGGTGTTCCGATGTGCCCTGACCCCCACCGCTCTGGTCACCACCCGCGTGCACCCGGACGGGGACGAGCTGATCGCCCACGACCTGACCGACCTGAGATCGCGTGGGACATGGTCCCTGCCGCGACTGGCCCACGGCCCCCGCCGCGGGCACGAGCCCTGGGACGACGCAGACCGGCGATCGGTCGCTGCCTGTCCCGAGGCGGAGACCGTGCTCGTCACCCGCGGCGGCCACGGTCAGGTGCACCTGGTCGACGTCCACGCGCCGGGCACACCGCTACGTACCTTTGCCGCGCCGAGCCCGCTGCGCGACGGCGGCCACGTGGGATGGTTCGCCGCGCCGTCCGCCGGCGGCCTCGACGGGATCGGTCGATGACGGCGGTCGGCTCGGCGGAGTGGTTCCTCGAGCAGATCCGTGAGGTCGGCGCAGGCGCCAGGTGGTCCGTGCCGAGGCCGACGCCCTGGGGTCTGATGCACGTCCACCGCCCAGCACGAGACGGCCGCGAGGCAGACGTCGGCGTATGGCGCAGCACCCGGTATCAGCTGGTCCACCAGGACCCTGGCCGGCTGGACCTGCCGGTCACCGATCCCGTGTCCATCCTGTCGGGAGGTGGAGCCTGCGCCGTCCTGGAGCGCGAGCCCGGCAGCGAGCGACGCGCCCTGCGCTGGGTCTGCGGCCCCGGACACCCGCCGGGTGACGTGCTGGCCCAGGGGATCTCGCCCACGACGAGACCCCTGCTGACGACGCAGGGCCAGGTCCTGCTGTGCCCTGAGCACCCCGACGGCGCCGTCCGGTCCTTGGCCACGACGGTCCACGAGGGCCGGACGCGGGTCGTCCTGGTGGAACGCACGACACGGAGCACCCGCATCACGCTCGTCCGGGAGCCCGACGAGCGTCCCGGGCGTCCGGCACCGGTCGTGGCCGAGCCGGCCGGCAGCCCGCTTCTCGACATACCGAGCTCGATCCCCACACACCTGGTGAGCAGCGGTCCGTTGCTGCACGTCGACGACCACCTGACGACCCCCGCCGGGGACATCACCTGGCGCCTGCCCGCCGGGCGCGTGTCCGCCGTCGTCCAGGAAGACCATCATCGTCGTCCCGACGGGCCGCCCACCGCCTCACCCGGCCCCCTCCTCGCCGTGACCCGGCAGGACGGTGAGCTGCAGGTCAGGCGCCTGCAGCCGGGCGACGACCCGACACCCCCGCTGTGGCGGGCCCCGCTGGGGACCGACCTGCGAGGCATGACGGTGCACGACGACCGTTCCCTGTGGCTGGTCACCCGCCGGGCAGAGGACCCGAGCCGGTTGGAACGCCTCGACCTCACCGCCGACATACCCCCTGCCCCTGCCCAGGGCTCGCCGGGGCAGTGCCTCCATGAACGCCGTCGCACCCCGGGCGACGAGGACACATCCGTGCCCTATGTCGTCACCACCAGCCCTTGCGGCAGCAGGCGCGACGACCCGCCGGTGCTCCTGACCGTCTACGGCGGCTTCGGGGTCGAGCACTGGCCCGAGGCGGAACCCACCACAGCGGCCTGGACCAGAGCCGGTGGCCTCGTCGTCACGGCACAGGTCCGCGGCGGTGGCGAGCACGGCCCGGCCTGGCACACCGCCGGTCGCGGCGAGCGCAAGCGTCGGGCGGTCCAGGACCTGCTCGCGATCATCCGCCACGTGGTGGCTGACGGACTCACCCGACCTGGCCGGATCGCCCTGTGCGGCGCGTCCCACGGGGGCCTCGTCGCGCTGCTCGCCGCCCTGGACGAGGACACCCGGCACCCGGAGGTGGGCGGGGTCGCGGTGACCGCCCCGCTCCTCGACGTCCGCGATCTCTCCAGACACGGGAACGGTCGCTTCTGGGCCGACGAGTTCCCGCGCTCGGGTGCAGGCCGAGCAGCCGTGTCACCTCTGCACGTCGTGGCCTCCGCCGACACACCCCTGCCACCCCTGTGGCTCGCGTCCATGGGGCGCGACGAGCGAGTCGCCGACGACGCGAACGACTTCGCCCGCCGATGGGCCCGACGCGGTCACGTCACCCACATCCGCGAAGCGGATTCCGCCCACGTGACCCCCGACCTCGACCAGCTCGACAGCCGCGCGGCCCACATGCTCTCCTTCGCATGGAACTGCACCCGATAGCCAGGACAGCGAGATTCCCCCGCCGTCCATCCCAGGCAGCGGGAAGTGTCCGCCGGGCCTGTCACTCGTGTCTTCACCAGGACTGCCTGGAAGCCCGGGCCACAGCCGTCGTTGGGACCTAGGATGTCAACATGTCTACATCCGTGGTGAGCCTGCGCTTGGACGCCGCGACGAAGAACCGGCTGGACGCGCTGAGCGCGACCACCGGCCGCCCCGTGGCGTACTACGTGCGCGAGGCGCTCCTGGAGCACCTGGACCACCTCGAGTACGCCTACCAGCTGCGCGGCGAGGCCGAAGCCATCCGCCGTGGCGACGTCGCGACGATCTCCAGCGCAGACCTCGCCGCCGAGCTCTTCTGATGGGCTGGCAGGTCCGCTACTCCCCACGCGCCGCCAAAGCGATGCGCAAGCTCGACAAGCCCGTCGCACGCCGCGTCTTCGACGCCCTCGAGCGACTGGCCACGCTGGAAGACCCGACCGCGCCGTGCAAGGCCCTGTCCGGCCCCCTGACCGGCCTGTGGCGGCCGCGTATCGGTGACTACCGGGCCGTGCTCGACATCCGACGCGACGACGTCGTGATCATCGCCCTGGACCTCGGTCACCGATCGAGCGTCTACGACGACTGACCACCCCAGCCCGCACCGACGATGCCCCCGAGCAGAACACCCAGGACCCCAGGCCTGATGATCGCCGCGGGGCAAGTCGTCGTAAATCGAAGGCATCGACGACGCCACGGCCGAGGGCACCGACCTGACCACGCTGTCCGAAGGCGGCGGCTGGTGCGCGATCCTGCACGGCGACACCCGCCGCAGTGGCACCCGCTGGCAGGCCGGTGTGCCCCGCCCACACCGGCCACACCGCCGGGGAACCTGACACCCGACGAGCACGCCCGAGCCGGCCTTGTCCCCCGCCCATCGCCGCGCCCAGATTCTCGACGCCCTGCGCACCGGCCCCCCCACCACCGCTGACCTCGTCGCCGCCACCGGCATCCCTCGCAGCCCCATCCAGCGCCGCCTGACCGAGCTACGTGACGCCGGCCAGATCACCCGCGACGACCAGACCGGCGCCGAGGAAGCCGTACGACTCGCCGACACGCCACAGTTGCTAACAACGGAATATGGCGGATGTGGTTGTATGTCTCGCATGACCACAGATCCCAAGCCGAAGCGCGACAAGGTCTGCATGGTCCGTCTCACCACGGACGAGTGGGCCCGTCTCAACGACGAAGCCAGAGCCGAGGGCATCAGCCTTCAGGCGCTCGGCGAGCGGCGCCTGCTCGGCTACAAGAACGCGCAGGGCCGTCGTCGCCCCAACGGTGCGGTGTCGCGAAGGAAGAAGCAGGAGGAGGAGCTCCCTCTGACCGGATGACCTGACCCCAGACATGACGATGGCCCGCCCTTGGCGGGCGGGCCATCGTTCGTAAACCCAGCTCACGCGATCCCCGAAGCTTTGGCCGGCACTCGGGACCGTGTGGCTTCCTACGAAGGACTCGGACCTTGAGGGTTCGTGTCGATCGAGGTTTCGTACTCATGTTACGTATCGCCACCCCTGTCCTGGCAAGTGCAACACCCGGAGATACCGCTCTCCGGGTGAGAGTTGGGCGTTGCGTCATCACCTGTTTGCCAGGATCGCCGCAGGATCCCGCCCCCGCGCCGGTTGCCCGGACGGTGTCTGCGGACGGTCTGCGGGTCGCGGTACTGGCTCTGCGCGACCGGCCGCGACCGGCCTCGCTGCAGCGCACGGCGCCGTGCCCGCGCCGTCGGGGCCTGGCCGGCATCCCCGCCGCCGGCGCCTACGCCGGCGTGACGCCCTGGCGCCGCCGGGAGGTGTGGCTGGACGCCGTCGAGGCCATGGCCCGCGACCTCGGCGACGTGCTGCGGTCCCCGTCAGCGGCCGGCGGCCGCGGTGAGGCCATCGACGTCACCACGCTGATGCGGGTCCTACGCGCCATGGCCACCACCGGCGACCTGCGCACCGGCCGCGACATCGACGGCCACCACGGCACCATCGCCGCGCGCTGCGGCTGCTCCGAGGGCACCGTGGCCCGCGCCCTGCGGATCGCCGCCCGCGGCCTGGGGGTCCTGGTCGAGATCGCCGAAGGCCGCCGCCTGCGCCTGGCCGAGCGGCGCTGGTGCTGGGCCCGCGGCATACGCCAGCAAGGCCTGCCGAGCATCTGGGCCGCGCACTGCCCCCCCGAGCTGACCCCCTACCTCGAGCAGGCGGCCGCCCTCGGTGCTGTCCGTGCCCGCCTGACCGGCCGCAAAACCCCAGGTCACGCGCATCTTGTGGACTGCGGAGGCCATCTCGGAGAGTCCTCAACTGGAATAGAAAACTCACCTTTGACTCTCACTCACCTTGACGCGCCGCGAGCGGCGAGGCAGCCGAAGACCACGAGGGGACAGGCGAATCCGCGACGCGCGGCGGGCGTAACAAGCCCGGGAAGGGCCCTGGGGGCCGCTCTGGCGCGAGAAATCGCCTCCCGGGTGCCGTGGGGCCATCGGCTGCGTCCGCGGGCCGTAGCGGCGCACCTGGCGCCCTACGCGGCCGCCGGGTGGACCGCTGCTGCGTGGCTGGCCGCGGTCGAGCAGGGCTACCGCGACCGCGGCTGGACCCCACCAGCACAGGCCACCTCCCCTGGTGGGCTGGTCCACCACTGGTGCCAGACCCTCGACCCGGCTGCCCTCGACGTCGGCACGGGCGAGCTGCACCGTCCCCAGCCGTGCGGGCGTCCCGGATGCGACCACGGTTGGCTCACCACCACCGACGTCATGGGTCGGGTCGTGGCGGCGCCGTGCCCCGTCTGCCCGCCCATCGTGCGCACGAGTGCGTGGCAGGCCGAGACCGACCGCCTCGCCGAAGAGACCGCTGACGTGCAGGATCCTGCGGCCGCCGACGAGGTCTGCCCCACCGGTGACGACGGTGACGCCGTCCTCGAGGTGCAGGACGCCGAGGACGGGGACGTGGGTCTGCTCGAGCGGGTGGAGGCGGCCTGGACCGCAGTCCTGACCCAGCACGCCCCCCTCGCCACGTGGGAGCACAGCGACCCGGCCGTGTGGCGCGCCCTGCTCTCCGAGACCATCGCCTCCCGGCGGGCCCTGTACACCGCCGCCGGGTGGGGTCCCGAGCAGGTCGCCGCGGTCGACCCCGCAGCCGCCCACCGCACCCACGCCCTGGCCCGCCTCGCCGCCCGCGCAAAGCGCACCACGCGGGCCCGCCGCGGCTGACCCTGGGGTGCCAGGCCGGCCCCGGTCAGGGGGGGCCCAGACCCTCGGCCTCGCGCGCGCGTATACGCGCCCGCGCGCGGGCGCGCGTAGGGACGCTCTCTCGCTCTCGACTCTCGGTGCCGGTGGCCATCCCGGTGCCGGCGACATCCCCGCAGGTCAGGGCCGGTGGTCAAGGTGGCCATCGGGCCGGTGGCCGCCCGGTGGCCAGACCTGAGCCGGTGGCCACCCGGTGGCCACCGATCACGGGGTCCCGGTGGCCACCGGGTGAGCGGTGAGCCAGCACGCATCGTGGGGCCGTCGCACCCGTACGACAGCCACCAGACAAGCCCTGTGGACCGGGTGCGCACGCCCCATGACGATTACCGCGAGAGATGACCCTTCGGGGAGCTGAACCGGCGCCCTCAGCTCGCCTGAGGGCGCCCCCTCCCCCATGCCTGAGAACGTTGCCGTGTCGTCTTCGTAGGCTGCTGGGATGACCGTCCCTCCCCCGCCTCGTCGTCGTGGAGTCCCGCTGGGTGAGCGGCCCGCGGGCGGGGCCGGTGGGCCGCTGGAGGGCGGGGAGCTGAGGGCGCCGCGGCGGCGGATGGTGTGGGTGGCGGCGGTCGATGGGGCTCGGGGGCAGCAGCGGCATCCGGGGCTGGCGCACGCCTTCCGGCGTCGCGGCGACGGGGCGTGGCAGGTGCGGTGCACCTACCTGGTGGAGGACGGCAGCGTCGAGGGCGTGACCGTGACCCAGTGGCTCACCGCCGAGCTCGTCACACCCGCCACCGAGGTCTGAGCACCGCTCCTGGACGGGCGGGATCGTCCCTCTTCCCCGCGGACGCTTACGGCATACCTCGCGGCGTCTGCACCAGCCCGCCGTGGGCACTCTCCGTCACCACGACCCGGGGCCGGTCCCCCTCGATCCCGGGGGTGCGGGCCGGCACTACGGGTCCTGGCCACCGCCGCCGCCGTGCGCCGGTCCGGGCCCGGGCCCGCAAGGGGTCTGGGGGCAGCGTGCCCCCAGCTGGACGCCCCCAGCCATCGGGTGCGGGGCCTCTCCCCTGGCCGGGTCTGCCCACCGGCGCCCACCGGCCTCGCGCGCGCACGCGCCTACGCGCGTAGGCAGCGCTTTCGCCGGTTCCCGGTGGGCGCCGGTGGGCAGGCACGAAACCACAGGTCAGAACCGGTGGGTCAGTGGGCAGCCCCGGTGGGCGCCGATGGGCACGCCCCCGAGGCTGCCCACCGGCCTGATCAAGCTCACCGGACGGGTCCAGGACCCCTCGATCGGACCCGAGACCGGCACCGGTCCAGGCGCCTCGCACGCGGGAGCGGACCGGCCCACGGGGCCGTCGATCCCAGGACTAGGACGACCGCGCGAGGGCCCGATCAGCCGCGATGACGAGCCCACCGGTTCGATCTCCACCCCCCCGCTCTAGGTCACGGAAAGTAACTACCGGGGGTGGGGTGGGTCCTGGTCGTGGGGCCGGCGGCGGGGACTGCTGCTGGGGCACGCTGCCCCCAGACCCCCTGCGGCCCGACGGGCACGGCAGCCGCCGGAGATGTCACGCGCGGGTGTGGAGGTTGGCTGCCGCACCCGTCGGCTCGGGCTTCTGACAGGACATCCGGGGTGCGGGCTGAGGCTCGGTGGTGTTCCCGCGGAGGTCTGACCGGATGGGAATCCATGCGTCTATGACATAGATGGACCAGGTTTCTGCGATGAAGAGACTTGACTTATTTGAGGTTATTGACCATCTAGCGGTTACTGACAGTACTGCTAGACTGGACCAGTCCGAGGAGGGCGATGCGCGGGCATGGTCCTGCGAGAGGGCTGGGTCATCGAGTACGGGGTGCCGCGCGAGCAGGGCGTGGGGCGACCGGTGGTGGTCCTGTTCTTGACCTGTCTGGTCGGACCGCAGTCGATGTGTAAGACCTAGGAGATCCAGCATGACCGTGTATGCCGTTGCCTTGTCCAAGGGTGGTTCGACCAAGACCACCGTGGCTGCCGAGCTCGTGGTTGGGCTGGCGCGTCGGGGTCGCCGCGTGCTGGCGATAGACCTTGATCAGCAGGGCAATTTCACGACTCGCCTGGGCATTGGTGATGACACCGAGGTCCAGGCTGTGGCTGCCGATGTTCTGCTTGCTGAGGCTACGGCCGCGGAGGCGGCCGTAGCCTCCCCGAGCGTGAGTGGGGCGAGCGTGCTTGCCGGGACGCACGACCTGGCCACGTTGGACCAGCGTCCGGAGGTCATCACGTCCTTGCGTGACTACCTGCCGAGCCTGGCGGGGGAGTGGGACGACATCGTGATTGACACCCCACCCGCTCTTGGCCTGGTCACCCTGGCTGCTCTGGCAGCCGCTGACGTGGTGGTCTGTGCCGTGGCGTGCACGACCGAGGCCTATGACCAGATCGACCGGCTCGTGGAAGTCATCGCCCAGCGCATCGCGCCGCGCATGAATCCCGGTCAGCGCGTGCACTTCTTCGTCCCGACTCGTCACGACACCCGCCGACGGCTCGACCGTGAGGTCGTAGAAGCGCTGGAAGAAAACTATCCCGGCCTGGTGACCCCGCCCGTGTGCGAAGGAGTCGCGGCGAAGGATGCCTACACCGCCGGCCAGCCCGTGAGCATCTACGCCCCGCGGTCCAAGGTCGCTGTCGAGTACGCCCACGCCGTCGCTCACATCATCGACGCCCAGACGCCTGACCCAGGCTCTGGACCTACTTCACCCCGTATGCACTGAGGAGTGCCACGTATGCCGCAGCGCAAGAGCTTGAAGGATCGCAACCGGGCCAGCATCGCGGCCGACCCGACCCTTCGGGCAACCGACCCTGCTCCTGCCCCTGCAGCGAGCCGGCACTCGATGCCTCCCGCTACGAAGCAGCCCGCCGCGCCAGGTGAGGACGTCTTCGTGGAGCCCGAACCTGTCCGCTCTACCCGTAGCAGCACCACCGACACGATCCAGACAACCCGGATCGGCATCTACCTCACGCCCCAGCAGTTCGAGGGTGCTAAGGCCGCCTATCTGGTCGACTGGCAGAAAGGTGGGAACGCTGACACTTTCGCTCGCTGGATCGCGCAGGCCATCGAGACCCACGCGGCACGCACTCCTGAGCAACGCGCCACCACCAGCCAGCCCCGAGGCCGATCCGCCGTGCGAACCGGCTCATCACGATCATTTGCCATCCCGACACCGATCGTGGCCCTGATGCGTCAAGCAATCAACGCTGACCACGCCGCTGACCGCTGGCCCAGCGACTCCGCATGGTGTGCCGAGGCCATCGACCTGGCCACAGCCGCGGCACGCGCTAAGAACGGGGGCACACTGCCCACGCCACCACCGCGGCTACCCAACCGCCTCGTGCGCTAACCAACTCAACCAGAAACAGAGCATGACAACTCTGGACTTTATAGACTAAATAGACTGTACAACGATTCTGCCGATCTCAGCAGTGCTAGACTAACTAGCAATACTCGCGTAACAAGACCAGGCAAGTGATCCTGGGTGATGTGTATCGGATGCGCGGGTCGGCCGCCCATGCGGCGCGCTGAGCGCGTGCAAGGTCACGCTGGTGAGCCAGGAGGCACGCACGACACGGCACCGGCTCACGCGAGACCGGTGGGACCGGGGCTGGTGCGGAGCACGCCGGGCACCGGGGCCGGGGATACCGCGTCGCGCTCATACCCACCAGCATCCCAACACCCACCACGACGCCGGCGACCGTCCACAGGACCCTCACCCCGCCCACCGTCGCGGGCGCGGCATACCCCCGGCGCGCGAGAGGGGGTGGGGGAGGGCGCCCGGGGTATGCCGGTCTGGGTGGTCAGTGGGCGGCGTCGTAGAGGTCTTGCAGCTCGCGGGAGATTCGGCCGACCTGGCTGATCTGGTGGCCCTGCTCGCGCAGCCATGCCCGCATCTCCCCGTTACGGCGACGGTCTGCGCTGCTGGTGGTGCCGCGGCTGGCGCCGCGGGTGCTGGTCTTGCGGGTGGTGGTGCGCCGGCCGTGACCGATCCACGACGATAGGTCTTCGCGGAGCTTGGTGGCGTGCTCGGTGGTCAGGTCGATCTCGTACTCCACGCCGTCGAGCGCGAAGCGCACCGTCTCGTCGGCGGGGTCGCCGGTGATGTCGTCCTCGAGGATGACCTGAACGCGCTGTGCCATGAGGGATGGCCCCTTTCTGGTGGGGTGCGGGAATGCTCGGCGGCTACTGTGCCATATCTTCTGCCGAGAATCGTGGGTAACCCTGAGAGGTCTTTGCCTTCAGCAAAAAAATCCTGGTGGGTACGCCTCGGGAAATATTCCATGATGATGCTGGACGCATCACGGATGTCGCCGAGGGCAAGTCCGGTACGTAGCAGCACGAGGTGGGGCCGGTCACGTGGATCACGTGGCCGGACCCACCTCGTGCGCGCCCCCGGAGTGGCTTCCGCGCGGCGCGAGGCCCGGTATCGGCTCACCGGACGCGGTGGTGGGGTGGTGGGGTCGACCCCACCACCCCACCCGCGAAGCCAGTCGCGTGACGCCGGCCCACGAGCAGTTCGAGCCGTGCGAGCGTTTCGATGAGAGGGGGTGATGAACGTATTTTGCTTTTACTCCTCAGTCTTGTCTCTAAATTGAGAAACCTAATCCGAATGGGCGATGCGCGTAGTGCAATCTCCAATGTGGCATCTGGGATATACTGGCTCTTCGGACTTGAGCGTGGGTTGAGCACGGCGGTGGGGTGGGGGTAGGGGTCGAGGTCCCTGGCAGGATCGGAGGACTCTTACCTCGCACCGTTCCGCCGAAGGACCCCGACTGTGTCTGACTCTACGTTGTGCTGCTCTGCTGCTGGTTCGTGCTCGTCGTGTGACACGTGGCTCGGGTTGTCGGGGATGCGCGTTCTGGGCGCCGCCGACGATGGCCAGGGCCGGTTGGTGGTGCGGGTCGAGTCGGTCCTGGACGTAGCGGGCTGCCCGGTGTGCGGGGTCGTCGCCCACGCCCACGCCCATGACCGTGACGACGTGGCGCTGGTGGACGCGCCGTCGTTCGGTCGACCGGTGCGGTTGGTGTGGGTCAAGCGCCGCTACACCTGTCCCGAACCCGCCTGTGCGGGTGGAACTTTCGTCGAGCAGGACGACGACATCGCAGCCCCGCGGGCTCTCCTGACCACGCGGGCGGTGGGGTGGGCAGTCGCCCAGCTGCGTCGTGAGCACGCCTCCATCGCGGGACTGGCTCGCCAGCTCGGGGTGGACTGGAAGACCTTGTGGCGTGCCGTCCGGTCTCACCTGGAACGCCTCGACACCGACCCGGCCCGGTTCGATGGCGTGCGGATGCTCGGTGTCGACGAGCATGTGTGGCATCACGTGGACCAGCGCAAGCGTGGCCCGAAGATGCTCACCGGGATGGTCGATCTGACCCGTGACCAGGACGGACGCGTCCACGCGCGTCTGCTCGACCTCGTGCCCGGCAGGTCCGGGACCGTGTACGGGGACTGGCTCACTCAGCGCGGCGAGGCGTTCCGTGCCGGAATCGAGGTCGCGACGCTGGACCCGTTCCACGGGTACAAGAACGCCATCACCGAACACCTGCAGGATGCGACCGCAGTCGTCGACGCGTTCCACATCGTCAAGCTCGCCACCGCCTGTCGACGACGTGCGCCGCCGCGTCCAGCACGACACCCTCGGGCATCGCGGAAGGAAGGGCGACTCGCTGTACGGGATCCGCACCATCCTGCGCGCGTCCCGGGACCGGCTCACCGACAGGCAGAAGACTCGCCTGACCAGGGCGTTCACCGCCCATGAGGACCACCTGGAAGTCGAGGTCGCCTGGCACATCGCTCAAGACATCCGCGCTCTCTTCCACGCCGACACCCCCGCGACCGGGCGCGCCCGCGCCGAGCGGCTCCTGAAGATCCTGCCGACCTGCCCCATCCCCGAAGTACGGCGCCTCGGCCGAACACTGCGCCAGTGGGCCGATGCCCTGCTGGCGTACTTCACCACCGACGGCGCGTCTAACAGCGGCACCGAAGCCGTCAACAACCTCATCGAGCTCCACCGCCGCATCGCCCGCGGCTTCCGCAACCGCGACAACTACCGCCTACGCTGCCTCCTCGTCGGCGGCGGACTCACCCCATGACCCCACGCTCAAGTCCGAAGAGCCGGTCTTCTCGATCCAGGTGACGATGGCCAGGCGTAGCTGGTCACGGGTAGCCCACCGCTGCTGGTTGAGGACGTTCTTCTGCAGCAGGGCGAAGAACGACTCCATGGCGGCGTTGTCCGCGCTCGTCCCGACCCGCCCCATCGACCCGGTCAGGCCGAACGCCGCGAGTGCGGAAACGTAGGTGCGGGAACGGAATTGGGCGGGTTCAACCGGTCGATGCAACACCGGCTTGTTCCAGCGATCGTAAGTGCTCGCCGAGCACTTCTGCGGGTGTCTTCCATCCGAGGACCTTGCGGGGCCGGTTGTTCAGGGTGTACGCGATGGCCTGTAGGTCGGTCGCGGTCCAGCGGGACAGGTCGGTGCCCTTGGGGAAGTACTGGCGCAGCAGCCCGTTGGTGTTCTCGTTCGTGGGCCGCTGCCAGGGCGAGTGTGGGTCGGCGAAGAACACCCGGGTGCCGGTCGCCATCGTGAACGCGGCGTGCCCGGACAGCTCCTTGCCGCGGTCCCAGGTGATCGTCGTGCGCAGCTGCTGCGGCAGGTCGCTGATCGCGGCCGTGAGGGCCTGGTTCATCGCGACGGCGCCGTACCCGCCCAGTGAGGTGCCGTTCTTGGCCGGGGGCTGCTCGCCCCACCCTTCCAGCCGGGGTAGGTGGACCAGGATCGTGGCGCGACTGTGCCGCTCGACCAGCGTCCCGATCGCCGAGCGGCCCGTCCCGATGATCAGGTCGCCTTCCCAGTGCCCCGGCACGGCCCGGTCGGCGGCCTCAGGCGGCCGCTGGCTGAGGACGACGTCGGGGGTGACGTGTCCCTGGGCCTTGTTCCGGGACCGCTCGCGCGGGTGACGCAGCGCTCGGCCGGTACGCAGGCAGGCCACCAGCTCGCGTCTGAGCGCGCCACGACCCTCGATGTACAACGCCTGGTAGATCGCCTCGTGGCTGATGCGCATGCCTTCATCATCGGGGAAGTCGATCGACAACCGTTGGCTGATCTGCTCGGGGCTCCACGCCCTCGACCAGCGCCGGTCAGCGCGTCGGGGCTTGTTCAACCCTTTCCACTCGCCGGCGTCCGGGCCGGCCACGACCGTGCCGTCCGGGTGGCAGACCTGCCCGGCGAGCCGGTCCTGGACGTAGGCGCGCAGCCGCGGGTTCGTGACCATCTTCGCGACCTTCGGCCGCTTGGCCGCTTCCTGAGCCTTCCACTGCGCCACGACAGCCCGGTACTCCAACCGATGACCACGGGTAACGGCGTTGCGGCGCAGCTCACGACTGATCGTGCCCGGGTCGCGCTGAAGCTGTCGGGCGATCGAGCGCACCCCCGCCCCCTGGGCACGCAGGATCGCGATCTCCTCACGTTCCTCGAACGACAGATACCGCCCGGACGGGGCACCAAGACTCAGCGGTGGCATCCCCCCAGCGTGACGAAACCACCGCATCCCCACCGGCACGGACACGCCCACCACCAACGCGGCCTGCGCGGTCGTGACCCCGTCGTCGCGATCACCCGCCAGAACTCCCGCTGCACCGCCCGCGACGGCTGCGGACGGCCCGGGGAACGCATCGGCGGCCGCAACGCCCGATCAGCACGCCACTGCCGACGCACCCCCTCGGGCACATCGCCGGTCCTCATGCTCCAATGCCCGGTCGCCACGACCCGCACCACCCTCCTGCTCAGGGTGTTGCGACGACCAGTTGAATCCGCCTTGACTGCCCCTGTCGGAGTGGACCACGCACCCGGCCACCGCGGTCTTCCCGCCGCGGCGGGCCACGGCCATGGTCAGGGCGTCCACAGCGAGCCTGGCGCTCATGCGGTCGCTCATCGAGTACCCCACGATCCGCCGCGACCACACGTCCTTCACCGCGCACAGGTACACCCCAGACGCCACATGCTCGTTCGGGTAAACCTGCAGGTCGCGTCCGGCATCTAGGGTCGCTTGCGGGTTTGTTGCCGTCGTGTGTCGTAGGGTCTAGAGCCATGGCGCTCAATGGGCAGGTCGTGGGGTATGTGCGGGTGTCGAGCGCGGGTCAGCACGTGGATCGGCAGGTCGTGTCGGTGGGGGAGGTCGACCGCCTGTTCACCGAGACCGCGTCGGGTGCGCACGGTAGCGACCGTCCGCAGCTGCGGGCGCTGCTGTCGTATGTGCGGGAGGGGGACACGGTGCGGGTGGCGTCGATCGACCGGCTCGCGCGGTCGGTGGTCGACCTGGAGGCCCTCGTCGACGACCTGACCGGGCGGGGGGTGACGGTCGAGTTCGTGGACCGGCACCTGGTCTTCGCGCCCGGTCGGGAGGACGGGCATGCGGTGTTCCAGCGGCAGGTGATCGCCGCGGTCGCCCAGCTCGAACGCACCATCCTCAGAGAGCGCCAGCGCGAAGGTATCGAGGCCGCCAAGGCCAAGGGTGTGTACAAGGGCCGCAAGCCGGCCCTGACCTCCGACCAGGTGGTCCAGGTCCGGGCCCGGCATGCGGCGGGGGAGACCATGGTCGCCCTCGCCGCCGCGTACGGGTGCTCGCGCCGGGTCGTCTTCGACGCCGTCCACGCCCGCGGCATCTACGCGAGCGTGACCGGCGGCAAGACCCCCGTCTTCCACGCGCCTGCTGCGGCGGCCGCCGCAGCAGGCGCGGTGGGCCCGTGAACGATGTATGCGGCCGCGCGTGGTGTGCAGGAGAGTCGGTGGGTCATCTTCTACCTTCGGGGGCATGAGCATCTCTGACCAGGACGTGAGCGTGGACGAGTTCGATGTCGCGATGATCCTGGAGGGCCTGGCGGAGGTGCTCGAGCTCCCGCCGCCGGCGAATGATGGTCCGACTCGTCGCGACCAGGCTCACGTCGCAGCCGCCGCGCGAGCAGGTGCAGCGCTCATCGCGAAGCAGATCGACGCGCGAGAGGGTGAGCAGTCCTACGCCGCTGGCAAGCTATATGGCGAGAAGGAGTGGCATCACGCTGTCCTGCGCGCGGTCCTGGGGACTGATGGTGCGGTACGAGCGCTAGGGATGGACTGACCTCGTCTGTGCCGGCTCGACGCCCGAGGGGGAGCCTCTAAGCCACGACGGCTCGGGGGGTGGATACGCACTCTTGACCACGAGGGCCAGGCAGAAGGCCACGAAGACCAGGTGGCGGCGGGCCAGGGCCATCCGAAGGGACTGCGAGAGCACGGGACTCGGGTCCGTCATCCCCTCATCCTGCACCCCGCGCCGGACCGGGTCCCCGCGGCCTCGGCGTGTGCTGCCCCTGGCGGCGTCGGCCGCTCAGAGCTGGGTCGCGGTGCGCTCCTTGCGGCGCGGCGGGAACTGCGCGTCGAAGGCCTCGACGGCGGCCTCGTCCACCTCGAAGAGTCCGCTCTCGACGAGGCGCCCGCCCCGCCCGGCGAGCGCTCCAGGCTGGAGCTCCAGGCCCATGAAGGCCGGGAAGGTGTCGCCCGCGGCGGTGGTCACGCCGAGGGCGGACGCGTCGCGGAAGCCGAAGCGCGGGTAGTACGCCGGGTTGCCGTAGAGGAAGGCGGCCGGCCACCCGGCGGCCCGGGCGCGATCGAGCGTCTCGGTCATGAGCGCCGCCCCCATGCCCTGGCCCTGGTGGGCAGGCAGCACCGCCAGAGGCCCGGGCACGACGACGTCGAGGGAGGATCCCGCAGGCCCGACGACGCGGCCGCGGGTGCTCATGACGCACCCGGTGATCGTGCTGCCCGTGGTGGCCACGAGGCTCAGGTCCGGCTGGACGTCGGGGTGTCCCTGCATGGCGAGGTGTCAGAGGTGGTGCTCGTGGCAGCCGGGGCGATAGACGTTCCAGAAGGCCTCTCGGATCAGGCTCTCGCACGAGGCGGAATCGGCCGGGGTGAAGGGGGGATCGCGACGGCAGCCATGGGTCCAGCATCCTCGGGGCCACGGGCGGGGGCAACGCGGTTTGCGACGACCCGTGCGCCGCGTGCTCGACGTTGATGTCGACGAGGTCGCCTGATGGCCCCGATCTCGGCTCGACGCGCCGGTGCGCGCGGGCGGGACGCCCATCGGGCACATGTCTGTCGAGGACATCGAGAACTTCCGGCAGATCCGCGATATGTCCCGTTCCGGGGTTA
Organism: Arsenicicoccus dermatophilus; assembly: GCF_022568795.1. NCBI lineage: Bacteria > Bacillati > Actinomycetota > Actinomycetes > Micrococcales > Intrasporangiaceae > Arsenicicoccus > Arsenicicoccus dermatophilus. Next base: position 24,356 of record NZ_JAKZHU010000005.1, read on the forward strand.
GTGGAGGCTCGGTTCTGACGCCTCGACGGTAGCCGGGGCGGGGTTCTGGGCGTAGTAGATGGTCTCGTACTCGACGGGTGGGATCAGGCCGATCTGTCCGTGCAGGCGTCGGTGGTTGTACCAGTCGATGTACTCGGCGACGGCGATCTCTAGGTCATCGATGGTCTTCCAGGGTCCGCGGTTTCGGACGAGCTCGGCCTTGAAGATCGAGTTGAATGCTTCGGCCATGGCGTTGTCGTAGGAGTCGCCCGTCGATCCGACAGACGCGACGGCGCCGGCCTCGGCGAGGCGTTGGGTGTAGCGGATGGCGACGTATTGAGCTCCCTTGTCCGAGTGCGCGATCACGCCCGTCGTGTCCTGCCCGGCGCGGTCGCGGGTCCGCAACCCCATCTCGAGGGCGTCCAACGCGAGGTCGGTGCGCAGGCTGGTCGACAGCTGCCAGCCCACGACCCGCCGGGAGTACACGTCCAGCACGAATGCCGCGTACACCCACCCGGCGAACGTCCGGCAATAGGTGATGTCTGCGACCCACCCCACAGCACCAACCAACATGAAAAAGGCTCCAGGCCCGGCAGGGCCTGACGGTCATGGCGGACAAGGGGTACACCAGCATCGGGGCCGGCATCTGGACGCCGATCCGCGCCAGCCGCCGCAACCCGACCACCGGATGGTCCGAGTCCAAACCCCTCTCGCGCGACGAGCGGGCCGTCAACGCCGCTCACGCCAAGAACCGCGCTCCGGGGGAGCGAGGCAACGCCCAGCTCAAGACCTGGCGGGTCCTACGCCGCTACCACGGCTGCCCCACCGCCTCACCACCATCGTCACCGCGGTCTGGATCCTCATCACCGCAGGTCAGACCCACAAATGAAAAAGGCTCCAGGCTCGGTTTCACTCCTGCTCCCCTCGCACGAGCCGAGCCCCGCGTGCTGTTCTGTCAGTGTCACTCTGCCCGTTCCCCTTGCCGTCGCCCGTCGCGTGTCCGCATACCTGCAGGTTAAATCCCAAATAAAATAGGCCCGTGAGCGATCCGGATTGGCGAAACATCAACTTCTATCGGAGCTAATATTTGACCCTTTTAAGATGACAAAAAAGATCACTAGAAGAAGAACTGGTATCGCGCACAAATTCATCCTATGGGCAGGATTTTCACAAGTTATGCTGGATGGAGGGCAGGAAAGCGCAAACCCATACTTTTGAACTGCCCTCCACGATTGAAGCGCAAGATATGCCGGAGGTAGGGCAGTGCAAACCACGGGAAGGCGGCGATTTATCTTTGAGATCAACTTCAAGGCAGCCAGAATACCACCCAAAAACCCCGCAGCAACAGTATACTCAAGAATATTAAAGAGGAACTCTCCCCAGAGAACTTCTCCAACGCCGCCACTGGAATCCTGACTCCGGTTATAGACTCCGAACTTCAAGTCCGAGAGATAGTAGGAAATAACTGCAGGAAGGAGGAATTCCAGGGAGCGCAAGCCCGTGTTCTTTGCAGACTCCTCACCAGTCGTGACCATCCAAGCGGCAAATATCCAGCCTCCACTTACCCCGATGCAGTTAGACAAATACTCGGGCATTGGACCATAGCCGTGATTAACGAGTGATACTGTCGTGCCGAATAGTGCACCGCCAGCCATTAGGGGCGAAGAGAAAATTCTTGATGAGGTTTTATTAGTCATAATTTTACATGGCTCTTCCAACTTGAGCGTGGGGTGGCATGGCGGCGGTGGTTGGGAGTCGAGTTCCCTGGCAGAATCGGAAAACTTCTACCTCGCACCGTTCTGCCGAAGGACCTCAACTGCGCCTGACTCTACTTCGTTGTGCCCTGCTGCTGGTTCGTGCTCCTCATGTTGATGCCTGGAGCCTTTTTCATGTTGGTTGGTGCTGTGGGGTGGGTCGGCGTGGGGGTGTGGGATGGGGCGAAGCTCCTGGTAGGAGCGGGATTGTCTAGATCTCTGCTGCGCCAGGAGCTTCGCTGTGCTTGTCTACCGGGTCGGGCTGCCCGTGTCCACCACCGCCCACGACGTCCTGGGCCCGAGCATCGCCTCCGGCTGGGGACCTGGCGCAAGCTGTCCCCGGCTCGCCAGGCGCTGCTGGTCCTGGCGCACCTGCACGACAACCACACGTACACCGCCCTGGCGGCCGGGTTCGGTGTCGGTGTCGCCACCGTCTACCGGTACGTCGTGGAAGCCTGTCAGGTGCTGGCCGCGATGGCACCGACCCTGGACGAGGCCCTGCAGGTGGCCCGGTCGAAGGCCTACTTGGTCCTGGACGGCACCGTCACCGGGGACCGACCGGGTACGGACCCGCCCCAAGGGCGCCGACCGGTCTGACTACAGCGGCAAGATCGGCCGTCACGGCATGAACGTGCAGGTCGTCGCCTCGTGCAGGGGTGACGTGCTGTGGTGCTCACCCGCGGTCCCGGGGGCCCGTCACGACATCCGTGCCGCAGGCGAGCACAAGATCCCCGACGCCCTGGCGCCCCTGACCGCCGAGGGCGTTCTCGTACTCGCGGACAAGGGGTACACCGGCATCGGTGCCGGCGTCACCACTCCTGTCAGGGCTGTGCGTCGACGGCCAGGCACCGGACTGTTCGAACGCCGAGACCTCTCAGCCAACGAACGCGCCGTCAACGCCTCCCAAGCCCGACTACGGGCCCGCGGAGAACGAGCCAACGCCCAGCTCAAGACCTGGCGCGTCCTACGCCGCTACCACGGACTGTCCCCACCGCCTGACCACCATCACCACAGCCGTCTGGATGCTCATCACCGCAGGTCAAAGCCCCAAATGAAAAAGGCTCCAGGAGCCTTTTTCATATTGGCTGGCAGGGCGCTGGGCGGGCGGCGTGGTGGCGATGGATGGGGCGAAGCTCCTGGTAGGAGCGGGGATTGTCTAGATCACTGCTGTGCCAGGAGCTTCGTGCTTGTGGCCCGTTGGGCTGCCCGTGTCCACCACCGCCCACCAGATGCTCACGGCTGCGTTGGCTCAGGACCGTGCCCGCCGGGGCACCTGGCGGCGGCGGCCACCGGCCCGGCAAGCGCTGCTGGTCCTGGCCCACCTGCACCACAACCACACGTACACCGCGCTGGCGGCCGGCTTCGGTATCGGCACCGCCACGGTGTACCGCCGCCCGAGAGCACAAGATCCCCGACGCCCTGGCGCCCCTGACCGCCGAGGGCGTTCTCGTACTCGCGGACAAGGGGTACACCGGCATCGGTGCCGGCGTCACCACTCCTGTCAGGGCTGTGCGTCGACGGCCAGGCACCGGACTGTTCGAACGCCGAGACCTCTCGGTCAACGAACGCGCCGTCAACGCCTCCCAAGCCCGACTACGGGCCCGCGGAGAACGAGCCAACGCCCAGCTCAAGACCTGGCGCGTCCTACGCCGCTACCACGGACTGTCCCCACCGCCTGACCACCATCACCACAGCCGTCTGGATGCTCATCACCGCAGGTCAGAGCACCAAATGAAAAATGCTCCAGGGCCCCGGCATAGTCCGGTGTGGCTGGTCTGACCTGGGGTGATGTGGGGGCGTGGGGCAGGCCACAGCTCCAATCTTCGCCCCCACCAAAATCCGCCATCTCCAGAAATTCGATGCAGTGAGGTTTTCTCAGCAGAAGATGGCGACGGCAGAGGGGCAGGATCCTGACCTGCTGGGATGCGATATGGAGAACCCACGGCGCATCGCTCTGGTCCACAGCTCCTTGCCGAGCCAGCACAATGACCGTTCCTCCAGGTCACGACGCCAACTCGACGGCACCTCGATCGCCTGGTGAGAAAACCTCACTGACCGGATCAGTTTAGAGGATGCGAACTGTAGAACGCCTGACACTTGGAGGTGGTGTGACTGCTGACATGAGAGTAGGCCTCCTTCTTTGCATCCTGTGTATCCGTATTGTAGTTGTTATCAAGTTTAACACTGGCACTGTGGCGCCGATTAGGGTGATTATATGCGGAAAGGCATGTCTTGCGGCCAAGCGTGTCTCTGCTGGACCCAAAACGCCAGCGCCCTCCCTCAACATCCTCTTCATGGATCCAGGGAGCAGTCAGGGACGGAGAAGCCGAAAGAGCGCTTGAATCAACATCAATCTCCCCCTCTCCAATAAATTCTACCCAATGAGTCCCATTAGCAGTAATCCCGGAGTCGGTTATCGTAATACCCCCCAACTCATGTCCTGTGCCATCACTTTCAGAAAGCGTTCTCGCCAACCGTGAATCCAACCCCGAAGCCGACGCCTGCGAGGCGACCCCTGCAGAGCAGATGCCTAATGTCGCCACAATCGTCACCACAAAAGACGAATTCTTAATCATTTCTTCTCCAAGAAGGGATTTTTTATATAAATTGATCGATGCAATCAAGTCTCCACAAAGGATCTACAGATGCTAAATCTGTTTATTTAGCATCATGGAGACTCCTGTGGCCTAAGTTGCAACGTGATCTTGAGTATGACACTGACTACTGCTGTGAGCACTTCGAAGCGGTTTGCAAATCTGGATCTTCGGACTTGGGTGTGGGTTCATGGGGTGAGTCCGCCGGCGATGAGCAGGCAGCGTAGGCGGTAGTTGTCGCGGTTGCGGAGGCCGAAGCGATGCTCGACGGCGTCACGCTCGTCGACCATCCGACGGATCCTGACACTGGTGAGATCGTCCCGATCACGCTGGTCACCGACAACGGCGGACCGTTCCGCTCGTTCCGGTTCGAGCACTTCATCACGGCCCACCCCGAGCTGCGCCATGTCCGCACGCGCGTGCGGACGCCTGGGCAGAACGGTGTCCGCGAGCGGGCCTTCCAGTCGTTGAAGTACGAGAGGCTCTACCGCGAGCAGATCGACGACGCTCTCGACCTGGTCCGCGAGGCCGACGCCTTCCGTGTCGAGTTCAACACCGTCCGCCCGCACGAACACCTCGCGTGGAACCGGCCCGCAGAGGTCCACCACGGCCTGGCCGACCCGACCATCCCCACCTTTCCCGCACCCGAAATCCTGCCAACTACTTGACGCGGGACACATGGCCGCGTCGTAGGAGCAGGTGGTGGGCGTGGGTGCTGTCCTCGCCGGCCGGGTGGACGCGGTTGGGTGGGGGAAGCGGTCAGCGGGTGGGGGCGTGGTCCAGGAAGGTCATCATCGCGCTCTCGGCCTGGCGGTCGACCTCGTCCTTCACCGTGCGGGCCAGGGAGCGAATGGTGTGGAGGTACTTCTTGCTGTAGGAGGCTTGGGTGATCCCGTCTCCGTTGGAGAACTCGCCGAAGAAGAAGACCCGCAGCATGCCCTCGAGGTGGATCTTGTAGCGCAGGAGAGCTTCCACCCGGACGCGCACGTCTCGAGGTGCTCCCTGCTTGACCCAGCGCTGCATACCCTTGTCGATCAGCTCGTCGCTTCGAGCTCCTGCGCCGCCGGTCTTTCCGGATGCGACGAGGCGTGGTTGCTCCAGCGCCTGGAAGAACTCGTCGTCGAGCCAGTCGTAGTCGCCATCAGGGTCCAGCGTGTCCCGCAGGACGTAGTCCTTGACCACGTCAAGGCTGCCATTGACCGCCATCTCGATAGCCTCATCCGGGTTGGGCTGCTCGTTCAAGGCCTGCGCCCACGCGCCCTGTCCGCGAGGATCGAGGTCCAGCAGGGCCAGGTGTCCTCGCAGCACGTCGGCCTGGGCCTGGATCATCCTGGTGTCGACGCCTTGGGCCTTCAAGGGCGTCACCACCGCAGGTTCTGCCTGCGCGCCTTGATCTTGCACCCCGAACCTCTCGTCGATCAGGGCGTCCATCTGTGAGCTCCAGCTCAGGTGAGTGAGACGGATCGTCTCGGCCTTCTCCCGCCGCTGCTGAGCCCGATCGAGGCGCCCGACTACGAGCGCGACGCCCACCGTTGCTACCACCGACGCCGTGCTGGCTAACGCAGAGACAACATCGGTCCACGTCACATCGCTCATAGCCCCCACCCCTGGATCCTGTCGCTGATATCGGACAAGTCTGCGTCCGACCGGCCGACGACGTGCGCAAAATCAGCCGATCGAGCATCAGACGGCCGATCCTGGTCCTCTTCACCGGGGACGCAGTGCACGTGAGGGCGGACGCTGGGGTGGCCCCATCGCGGTGGGTGCGACGACTTCAGCCAGGTCCCCACAACCAACCGATGTCTTACGGTAGACATAACGTATTCGGTGAGACAATTGAGTGTGTAGGTAAGGAAGCGCGATGGCATCTATCACTGTTCGGGTCGATGACCGGGTCCGTGTCGAGCTGGAGGAGCTCGCGGTGTCGCGTGGGCAGACCTTGTCGGACTTGGTGCGGGACACGTTGGAGGAGTTGTTGCTTCCCGAGGATTCCAGGATCCGCTCGGAGGGGGCGGTGGTGCCGCGGAGCCTGAGTCCCTATGAGCGGCAGATGTTGGCGATGCAGCATCGAATCATGGCTCATGTCATTGCTGGGGTCGGAGCGGGTGAGACTGTCGTCTCTGCAGCGGCGGCTGAAGGAGGTCCGGAGGACCAGCGTCAGCGGGCGGAGATCCTTGAGCAGGGGTTCGTCAGTGAGTACCGGCGGGTGTTCTGCAACGTCGAGCCCGAGCTGTCGGCCGCGGAGTGCGGCTTCGTCATGGACCTGTTGGACATGTCCCGGGTGATCTCCTACAGCATCGAGCGTCTTCGCGGTGCAGGCGAGGATGTCGACCCTGAGCTGGAGTGGCTCAAGTTCGACGGTTTCGACCTGCGGGAGGCTGAAGAGGCTCGACTGCTGGAGTATGTGCATCACCTTGTCGACGAGGACCGGTGGGCTGAGGTGCTTCCCGTCCTCGGCGAGGATCACGACCATGGCAACACGCACTCCCCTCGGGTTGAGAGGTACCGGCGAGTCCTGACTGAGTACCAGGCCCTACGACGGGACCAGGGCCCCAGCTGGGCCGTCGAGGACTATCTGCTCAGCCTCGACCAGCTGCGGCGTCTGCGGCGTGCCAGTGTGCACCCCTCGAACCGATGCAGGCTCGGTCTCGAGTAAAGCCGGGTCAGGGCGCGACGGGCGGGAGCCAGGTGAACGCGAGGCACTACGAGACCTATGTGTCAGCGCCAGGTGGCAGACTCGACGAGATGACCTGTAGATGAGAGGACCAAGCGTGGGGCGAGGCAGTGCGTTCATCGACGAGAGCACCCAGGGGAACTATCTGGTCGTGTGCTCGGTGGTGCCCTCGCCCTCCATCACGGACGCCCGCCGGCAGATGCGGGGTCTGCTACGTCCGGGGCAGCGCAGCCTGCACATGAAGAGCGAGAGCAGGTCCTCCCAGGACAAGATCGTCCGAACGATCCGCGACCTGGGTCTGGCGGCCACCATCTACCTGGCCGACCCGCACATGCATGGTGGTCATGTCCAGGCCCGGGATGCCTGCCTGCGCCGGGCCGCGGCCGACGCCGTCGAGAAGCAGCTGGACCGGATCGTCCTGGACCACATCGAGAGCATGGTTGCCCGGGACCGCAAGTCGATCGTGACCGGCGCCAGACAAGCCGGCGCGGACACGGTCCCCTTCCGCTACGACCACCTGCGCCGCCACGCCGAGCCGTTGCTGTGGATCCCCGACGCCGTCGGCTGGCTGTACCAGCGCGGCAGCGAGCAGCGCCGCTCGGTCGAGAATCTGATCACCGTGATCCCGGTCTAGACAGCGCAAAACCCGAGACCACAGTCGTCCGGCCGGGTCTCGGGCTCACTTTCCAACCAGAACGGCTGGACACAGGACACCTTTACGCAACGACCTGAAGCGCAACAGAGAGCCGTGCCCAAGTTCACACTTAAGGGCTAACGCTGCCTGTAGCAGGCCCCTCGGCCTCATGACCCGCTGTCCGCTGATGGGTGGGTCAGGGCGGTGTTGATCTCGGTGTGCAGGGCGCGCAGATCGGTGCGGATCTGGCGCAGGTGGGCGCTCTTGCTGGTGGTGACCGGCAGCGCCAGCCGGGACCTTAGGCCCACGGCACGGTCGTGCCAGGCCTTGACCTGAGCCGCGTCGACCACGGTCCCGGTGTCCGGGTCGATCAGCATGTCGGTCAGCTGCAGGGTGGCGTCGATCTGGCGCGCCAGGCGGGTAGCAGGTGACGCCGGGACCAACGGCTTGAGGCGGTCCTGGAAGTCTTTGTCATTGACGAGCTTGTCCAGCAGCTTGAGCGCAGCCGGTGCCAGCGCGCTGGCAGCCGCTGCCCCGATCCCCGGGCCCGTGATCTTCGACGTGAGAGCCATGACCCCATCCTGACCCCCACATGGCCTCCTCGTCGTGCGCACCGACAAGTACCGGGGTCGTGGCCACCAGCAGGGGGAGCACGGTGGGCACATCGCTGGCTCCCCGGGTTCTCCTCGTCCCCCGAGGCCTTGATCCAGGAACCGTGCGGCCAGGGGTGTGCCGGGGCGTGCGTGCGGCTGGTCTTGGGTGGGCATGCTCCTTGCGGGGCTCCTGCGCGGGGTGCGGTCGGGAAGGAGCCGGCAGGGTGTCGCGGTGCCTGCCGCGGCCGCACGGCTGGTCCTGCTGCTGGTCAGGGGATTCGGGGCCGTCGCCCCGAAGCGTGGGTCTCGCCCTCGCGTGCGCGGGGCGGGCGCGAGGGCGAGCGGGTGGTGGTCAGCCGAGCATGGACGCCACCGCTGCGAGCTGCTGCATGAGCCCCATGCCGTGCTCGGCGATCCATGGGAGGGCGGCGTTCGCGGCCAGGGTCGCTGAGGCCTGCGTGACCGCGGTCTTGATGTCGTCGACCGTGTGGGTGGTCTGTGGGTCGGTGGTCTCGGCCAGGGCCGTGGAGACGGCCTCGCGGGCGACCTGCGGCGCGTCGGCGGGCAGCCCGTCCAGGATCTGCTGCAGCTCGTCGACCACGGCCTGCCGCTGCTCGGTGGTGACCGTGATGGTCGTCTGCGAGGCGTGCTGGCGGGTGTGGTGGCTACCGGTGGCGACGGCGACGCCGTTCATGTCACCGCCGACGGTGATATGGCTGGTGATCGAGGAGGACATCATCGGGACTCCGGTCAGCTGCTCGTCGAAGGGTCGCAGGTCGCGCAGGAACTGTCGTCCCCGCGAGGTGGCCTCGACACGGACCAGGCCACCGCTGGAGCCGGTTCCCGTGATCAGACCATGGTCGACGAGGTACTCCTCGGCCTGCTCGACCTCGTGCTCGGCGAAGCACACCCCGAAAGCGGTAGCAGCGGGGTCCTCGAGGAAGTCGCTGGACTGCGTCCGGCCGAGGGGGCTGCTGCTGATCCAGGTCAGCAGGCCGCGGGCGACGGCTTCGTGGCGGTCAGCCCCGTTCGGGCCCCGCGATTCCTGGATCAGCCTGGCGACCCGGTGTCCCAGCGCGGTCAGGCCCCGCTCTCCCGAGAGCACAGCGGGCCCGACGAGCCCGAGGTCGGCGAGCGTCGATCCTGCGTCGATGGCCTCGTCCTCGCTGCCGGCCAGGTGGGCAAGGTCCTGCTGGCTGGCGTTGCCGCCCATCTCGGCCATGCCGGCGACCACGTCCACCAGCCCCGCGTGCCGCACCTGAGCGAGCACCTGGTGCTCCCGTCCCATGAAAACCCCTCACATCAAACCCGTTTCAGGACCCCCGGCCGTGGACCCTCTCACCGTGACAGACGCCACCGCCCGCCCGCCGGTTCCACGTTCCGTAGACCGCCCGTGACGTAATGCCGAGCGCAGCCATGACCTATATGCCCTAGATGAACTATCTGCACCAGGTGACCTAAGTGACCTGAATGGCCAGGTGGAACGCCGCCCATCCGGCTGCCGTGCGTCGTCCGGTTCGCCGCGCCCGCCATCGGTGGCGGCCTCCTGATGGCCGCCAAGTTCGTCGGGCGCGGCTGCTACGTCGCTGCCCGGGACAGCATCGGGCCCTGCCCCGTGGGGGTCCTGCATCTGCGGTTCGGTCAGGCTCACGCCCACCAGTGTCTCGGCCATCATCGGCCCCTTCCTGCCCTACCGGGCAACGGGCCGCTTACACAGTTCCTGCGACAGTCCCGCCAGGATCCGGTGGCCAGGACTTCAGGCGGCCGGTCCTGGGTTGCCTACGGGTTTTGCCGATCATTCCTCGCTGCTTGAGCATCGTGATGAGTGGTTCGAGCTCGGCGTCGCTCTCGGCTTCCTGCTGGCCGAGCAGGCAGAGGGGTTCGCCTGCGGCGTCCAGGACAGTTCGGACTTGGAAGTCGTCGTACAGAGCGCCGGCCGCAACTAGTGCTTGCGCTACCAGGTCGGTCGACTTGGCGGTACGAGCCAGCGTGGCGAGGACTGATGAGGCAGGTGGGGTCGTGTCGTTTCGCACAGTCTTGAGGAGGGTCTGTGCGTCGTGGGCGCTCAAGGTGGCCAGGGTATCCGCGTCGAACTGGAGGAGTGCTCCGTGCAGGTCTTCTCGGTTGATCAGGACTCGCAGATCGGTCTCGGACAGAGTCAGCTGGCTCAGGTAGGTGGGGAGCTTCGGAGACGTCAACGAACTTCTCGAGGACGTCAGGTCCGCCTTGGCGCGCGGCTTCATAGGTCTGCGCCGAGTCAGGAAGCACCCCACGTTTGACCAGCAGGGGGATCATCTCGTGCGTTTCTTCGTCGAGGACGTCAACAGCCAACCTGACGCCTGCTTGAGACAACAGGTCGGCCCTGCGCTCGGGGGTGAGCGTCTTCAGCCGGAGGATGGCCACGTACACGCGATCGAAGGCGTCTGGATCGGGATCGACGTCTGTCGGGTCCAGCTGCAGCTTGGGGTCTGCCAGTCGCTTCACCCAGGACTTCATGGCGGGGTACTTCTGTTGGTACTCGGCCAGGCTGGTCAGGGTGAGAGGCGCTAGGCCGGTGCGGGCGGCAGCTGGCCACAGGAGAGAGTCGAGTTCGCTCAGTTCGAGCCGGTCCGTGGCGACGCGTTCGAACAGGATGTCGTGTCGCTGGGACTTTATGTCCTCCCGGTTTGCTTCGGCGACCATGTTCAGGACCGTCGGGACGTTCTCAACCTGGCTGATGGAGCGCGTGGCTGGATGTTCTCTCAGCACCTTCTCGTAGTCGACAAGGTGCTGGATGACGTGGGGGCGCGCATCCGCACGGATGCGGTCGAGAGCGAAGCGGTCTTGTGAGGACATGGTGACGTCGCCAGGACTTGTCGAGTAGCCGGTGAGGAACTCGAGGTTGGGCGTGGTCACGGTGTACCGGTTACGAGCGACCATGACATCGGCGAGGTTCTCAGGCAACTTCGTGAGGTCGTCCTCGTCATGGCCCAGCATGTCCAGCACCGCCGCGGTCTGGTCAACGTTCTCGTCTCCGAGGTGGTCGATGGCCTCAAGATTGTGCAGGTTCTTGCGCAGGAACTGCGTGACGGCGCTGTCCGTGCTGTAGGGAGTAGCCGGGGACGCATTCCTGAGGGCGATGTTCATCTGGTGCCGTCGGAGCGCGTCATCACCATCTTGAGCAGCCAGGGTCGTGAAGGCGGTGGTCCAGTGCGGGGCGGTCCAGGCGATGAACTCGTCCCGGTGAGCACCTTCGTGCAGGTAGAGATCACGGAAGCGTTGTGCCTCCTCGGTGGCTGATGCGGCCACCTTCGCCGGGCGGAGGGCATCCCAGTCGTGTTCCGGGTCGAGGATGTGATTGAAGATCTGGACGTTGAGCACGCGCTGGTCGTCGAGGAACGCCGGGCCGGCCTCGGCGAGCACTGCGGGCACGTCGCGGTCGGGTTCATCGAATCGGTAGCGAAGGTCCGGGGAGGCGTGTGGGTTGTCCACGACGACCATGACAAAGTTGAGCGCCGACGCGGTGAGACGGGTGGCCTGGTAGCGGGCGGCGTACAACGTGAAGTAGCGATCGATGAATCCCTGCCTCAGCAGGCTCATCGTGAGGTCGTCGAGCCGTAGACGCTCCACGGCCTCGTCCAAGCCATCCGCCCCGTCGAGGGCAGCGCGCACCTCTGGGTCGGTCGTCTGCTGTGCGGGCTCGTGGGCGAGTGCCTGGGCCAGCGTCGCCGACCGGAGCCGTTCCTTTGTCGTGTCCAGGCTGGTGCGCTGGTTCTCGATGCGTTTCCGGTGTTCGGTGGTCCAGGTGCTCTCGTCGTCAGGCAGGCCGAGGAGGGCTGCGAGCTCGCCTGGCGAGATCCGCGCGTCGCTTAGCCCGGTGCGCTGCAGGGTCACTCCCTCTTCCACGGCCTTCGCCCAGAAACCAGGGTCGGCGGGCTTGTCCGCCGAGAAGACCATGTCCCCCGCTGAGGCCTGGGTCCCTCCGGTGTACCGAAAGTCATAGGAGACCTTGAGGGTTAGCGTGAGCGCGCGGCCGAGGTGCTCGCGCTGTTCGGCAGGAAGATCGAGAACCTTCTGCGGGTGGTCCAGCGTGGCGGCGAGGTCGTCGAGGGCGGCGGCTTGCTTGTCGATGACCTTCCGGTGGGCGGTGTACAGGTGGTTGAGCTTGCTGTCGCCGGCGAGGATCTTCTCGAAGTCCGCGGGCTGGGTGTTCTTGTAGGCGACGAGGGCGAAGAGGTTGTCGGCGCGGAGTTCGAGGTTGCTCTCGTGGAGGACGAGCTGGTGGAAGACCTGGTAGTCGTTGACGACGGAGGTGATGAGTCGATAGTCGGTGATGTGCTTGCTGACCAGACTCACGACCTGGTCGCCGGGCACGGCACCCTGCGGCAGCCCGGCACCGGTCAGGAGCTCGGTGAAGTGGTCACGGGACGAGCGGGGGGTCACGAAGGGGACGACCGACAGGATGTAGTCGAAGTACTTCACTCGCCGGGCCGCTGGGGACGAGGCGTCCCCCAGCGGCCCGGGAGTCTGCGCGTTGTCCGCGTCGGATGAATCGTCGGCTGCCGGGACAGGTGCTGGTGTGAAGACGCTGTCGCGGATGGCATACAGGAACCTGATGGGGCTCTTGTCTGGTCGCTTGAGCTGGTCCGCGTTGTTGAGCAGGGTGTTGAGGTCGCGGAGGGTGTCGAAGATACGGGCGTCCTCGAAGCGGTCGATGTCCTCGAAGATCACCAGCCTGCAGTCGGAGCTGTCGAAGAAGTACATGATCTCGGCGAGGTGCTCGTCGAACCAGGTGGCCTGGTTGGTCAGTGCCAGGCTCCCGGATCCGGTGCCTGCTTTGAGCTCGCTGAGCAGGAACCGTCCGCTGAGGTGGGTGCGGTAGAACCACAGCACGAACCCTGCCACCAGGGCCGCAGCGATCACGGGCGTCCACGACCAAGTGAGCGGACCCTTCTTGAGGATTGCAGCCGAGACGAGCGCTGTTGTCGAGGCCATGAGCAGGACCTGCAGTACAAGGTGCCAGACACGAGGTCGACTGGCCCGCCGGTAGCGCGACAAGGGTGCACGGGCTGGGTGTTGCACGTGGAGAAGCTGCTTGACCACTTCTTTCTGGATCAGGTTGGTGACGTCCCCGGGGGATGCCTCCTTTGGGGCGTCGGGGCGTTCGCTGGCCGTTGTCGCGTCGATCGTGGCCAGTGACACGGTCACAGGCTTGAGCTTTGTGAACTGCGGACGGTCTTTGAGGCCCTTGAGGATGCTGCTCTTGCCCGTCCCGTACTGGCCTGTCAGGGCGATGCGGCGGACGTCGCCTCGTTGGAGGGCGGCGATGAGCTGCTCGACGTAGACCGAGTGCTGGGCTTCCTGGTACTCGGGCGTCAGTGGCCGCAGGTCCAACGGCGCCTCACCGTTGGGCCTGGGGCCGTCGGAGACGGCCTCGTCTGCTACCGACGTCTGCTTGGCCATGTCCGCCTCCGCGTGATGCTCGCTACAAGTCCTTGTTCATCTTGCCGCGACCACCCGCCGAAGGCGGCGTCTTTTGGCTATGTCAAACCCAAGTAGATCCACCATGACGGGGCGCATTCTGGTGGTTGTTGTGTCGTGCTGGCGTACCTATCGGGTGCGTGGGGGTCTGGGGGCGGTGTAGCCCCCAGGGCGACGCCCCCAGGTGTGACCGTCTTTCAGTGCAGCGGCTGCGGCTGCGGCTGGGGCTGGGGGGCTGGCGTGTCAGCGGTGGGGGCGTCGGGTCGCCCAGCGTTGGTGGTCTCGGGGTTGGTGGTGGTCTTGCGGGTGTGGGTGCGTCGGCGGGTGCGGGTGTGTTTGGTGGGTTCGTCGATGCCGAGCTTGCGGAGTTCGTCGGGTGTCCAGCCGTCGGCGAGGGCAGCCCGGTAGGCCTTGGCGTCTTCGGTCTCGGCGGCGGCGACTTGCGCGCGGAGGTGGTCGAGTTCGGCGCGCTTGGTCACGAGGGCGCGTACTGACGTGATGCGGCTTTCGAGGAGTTCGCGGGCTTTCTGCTCGGCGGTGTGTGTGTCCAGTGTTGGTCCCATGTGCGGGAGCGTAGCGTGCCCGACTTTGCGATAAGTGGGAGGAAGGTGGTGAGGGAAGGTTACGGAGCAAGCTATGTGATCCGGTGCCCGGATCGGCTTGGTGGTCTACACTGGGGTGTAGACGGTCCCGCGGTGGCGGGTCGCTGCGCTGGCGGAGGGGGGTGACGTCGTGGGTGGTGGTGAGCCGGTGCGTCGTCGTCGTCGTGTGGAGGGTGGTCGTCAGCATCGGCATGTCGTGCGGGTGACGCCGCAGGAGGAGGCGCAGTTGTTGCGTCTGGCTCTGCGGTACCGGGTGAGCGTGCCCAAGCTGCTGGTGGACTCGGCTCTTGCTGGGGGGAGTGAGGCGGCGGCGGGGAACGCGTCGGTTCGTGAGGCGGTGGTGACGGAGTTGTTCGCGGTTCACCGGTTGTTGGGGAACATCGCGAACAACGTGAACCAGGTGGCGAGGGTGGCGAACAGCACCGGTGAGGTGGTGCCGCAGGTGCCGGAGGTGTTGGCGGCGGTGCGCCGGGTTGCGGAGCGCATCGACCGGGTCGTGGACGGGTTGTCGTCATGATGCCGAACATCACCCGGGGGGACCGGATGGGTGGGTTGCTGGTGTACCTGGCTGGTCCGGGCCGGCGTAACGAGCACACCGAGCCGCACCTGGTCGCGGGTGACCCGGCGTTGATGGCGTGGTACGACGACAACGAGCTCGGACATGAGGATGCCTTGGCGATCGCGCGGCACCTGGACCGTCCGCGCCGGGCGTTCGATGTCGAGGTCAGGGGCGGGCATGTGTGGCACTGCTCGTTGTCGCTGCGGGCCGAGGAGGGGCGGCTGACGGACGAGCGGTGGCGTGAGATCAGTGAGTCGTTCGTGCGGAGGATGGGTCTGGATGACCAGGAAGGAACCAAGGCGCCGACGCGGTGGATCGCGTTCCGGCACGGGGTGTCGTCGGCGGGTAATGATCACGTGCACCTGGTGGTGAACCTGGTGCGTGAGGACGGTACGAAGGCGGACGTGTGGGGTGACTTCCGGGACGCGCAGAGGGCGTGCCGCGGGCTGGAGGTCGAGTTCGGTTTGCAGCGTCTGGAGAGCGCGCAGCACGACCGGGCGAGTCGTGGCTATCACCCGGCCGAGATCGAGGCGGACGCGCGTCGTCGTGCGCGGGGGAAGTTCGAGGCGGCGCGCCGGGCGGGTACCGAGTCGCGTACGTGGTGGAGCCTGGGCAAGGACGAGCGCGAGGACTTGGTGAGCGCGCAGCGCGCCGCGGATCAGCCTCGGTGGGCGTTGGCTCGGGTGGTGCGGGCGTGCGCGACGGCGTCTGCGGATGAGGCGGAGTTCGTGCGCCGGATGCGTCGTCAGGGGGTGCTGGTGCGTGCTCGGTACGCGGAGGGCACCCGGGACGTGGTGACGGGGTACAGCGTGGCTGCCCGGCCTGAGCCGGGGCAGCGTCCGATCTGGTACGGAGGCGGGCACCTGGCGCGTGACCTGACGCTGCCGCGGCTGCGCGCTGAGTGGCCCGACACACCGCAAGGTGCGTCGGCGGCGGCCGCGGAGTGGGGCGCGGCCCGGCGGGGTCGGCGGCCGGTCGCGCCGGGCCGGGAGGCCCGTGAACCGGACCCGGCCTTGTGGCGTGAGGTCGGGGCGGATCTGGACCGGTTGCGTGATCAGCTGCGGTCGGTGCCGGTTGATGACCGGGAGGTGTGGGCGCGGGTGGCGCGTCAGACGGCGGGGGCGTTCGCGGCGTGGTCGGTGCGTGTCGAGGTGGTCCCTGGACCGCTCGCTGCGACGGCTGACGTGTTGGCGAGGTCGGCCGAGCTGCGCCGCAAGCCGGGCGGCGCGCCGCGTGCGGGCCTGGCGTCCGCGTCGGGTGCTGCGACGCTGCTCGGGGCGCGCACTGCGAGGGGTCGGGAGAAAGCCGTTCAAGCGGTGATGCTGCGGCAGCTGGCGAACCTGTCCCGGGCCTTGTTCGATGCGCACCGGGCGATGGAGGACGCGCAGCGGGCAGCGGCGATCGAGCGGGCTATCCGTCGTGATCTGGCCGTGATGGCTGCTCGCCTGCCAGACCCCAGCCCCAGCCCCGGTCCGGTGTCGGTGTCGGCGGGTCACGCGGACGCGAAGGCGGTCGAGGCGGTGCGTCTGGCACGGCAGGCCCACGGCGCGCCGCTGCGCCAGGTGGGGTCACCCGTGCCGCGGGATCTCGACGGCGGGCGGGCACGACCAGTGGCACCCGCAGGTGCCGGCCGCGACCAGGGCCGGGACACAGGAATCAACCGATAGCAGCACGGGGAGCGGGACACGATGAGCCAGTACCACGGGGACGACGACGGCATGGACGAGGCCCTGGGAACGGTGACCCAGGTCGCTATGACGGTCGCCGCGCGGGTCGGTGAGCGTCGTGCCCGCGACATGGAGCGCCGTGCCCGCCTGGCGCAGGCGAGCAGCGAGCAGGAGGCCGCCGAGACGGCGCAGCGGTCGCGTGCCGAGCAGGCCGCGGCACGCGCTGCGCTGGCGCCGGTCCACCAGGACGGCTGGTGGGAGGGCGCGACCGTGCGGGAGATCACGAAGGCCTACGAGACCGCGAAGGCATGGCGTGACGTGGACCCCGCCGCGGTGCGCGCCGAGGAACGCATCACCGAGCAGGTACGCCGACGGTATGGCGTGGACGTGGCCGAGGACAGCGACCCGGCCGCCGTGGCGGAAGCGATCGAGCACAAGGAGCGGGCCCGCGCGAGAGCAGACGATGACCGCTCGGACGCGACGGAGAAGACCGGCAAAGCGGTCGGGCTCGTCGCGGACGCGGACGTGTTGGACCGTCGCGTCCGGGAAGAGACCGACCGGATGCACCAAGCCCTGGCTCGGGGTCGTCTGCAGGAGGCCGGTCGCCACGGCGCGCAGGCTGACCACGCACAAGATCAGGCGCAGGGGAAGCGTGACCAGGCCGGGCACCTGTACGACTCGGCCGAACGCCGCCAGGCGACCGCGAAGAGCCTGGACCACGTCGAGAACCGCACAGCGGTCCAGGCGCGGATGACCGCCGACGTCGCCCAGGCACGCCCCGCGACCGATGCCGTCACCCACCAACCCCGTCAGGCCCCCAGTCCCCGCCCGAACCGGCAGGCGCCGGCCCTCACGCGGCAGACGCAACGGGGCATGACCGGACGCTGACGAGCAGCATCCTCGAGATGGCCCCTCTTCTGGCGAGAAAACCTCACTCTCAACTGTGAAGAGTCAGTTATCAATGATTTTTGCGAAAAATGACAGACCCGGGAGTCATTTCACCCATGAGTTGTGGAACGGTGACAAGAGTGAATCCCTTGTTCTTCAGGGCCTTCACGATGCCGGGGATGGCCTTGACGGTGGAGGGGTGGATGTCGTGCATGAGGATGATCGAGCCCGCTCTGGCGCCTTCGACCGCTCGTCGGGTCGTCTCCGCGACGTCCCGGTTCTTCCAGTCCTCGGTGTCTACGTCCCACAGGATCAGCGGGTGGCCGAGGGTTTTGGTGGTGGCGTCGAAGGAGCCGTACGGCGGTCGGACCAACGTGGGCCCGGTCGACCCAGTGATCGGCCGCAATACTCGTTCGGTGTCGTCGAGTTCTCGCTGCTGTTGCTTCTTGCTGAGTCGTCGCAGATCGCGGTGGTCCCAGGTGTGGTTGCCGATGGCCATCCCCATAGCTGCCGCCCGGCGAACGACCTCGGGTTGCGCTTGCACGTTCTGACCAAGCGTGAAGAAGGTTGCGCGGACATTCGCGGCTGACAGCTCGTCCAGCAGGTGCGAGGTGTATGGCCCGGGGCCGTCATCGAAGGTGAGAGCGACGCACCGTCGGGCCTGGCAGTCCACGGACTCAGGCGAAGGAAGTGCAGGGGCGGTCGCTGCCTCGGTGGAGGGTTCGTCGCCAGCTGCGTCGCTAGACGACTCATTGGAGGCTGCGCTGGGTTCTGGGCCTGTTTGGGCGGCAGCCACTACCGCGCGTCCTCGGTCGGAGAGGAACGCAGCGGCCTGATCAGCCGGGATCTCTGTGGCGAGGTTCTTTACTGTCAGTGGTGCGGCGATGCCTTGGTCGATGATGACCCGTAGCCCGCCTCGTGGGGTGATCGTGATGTCGGTCAGGGCGTCCTTCGCGGTGACGCCATCGCCCACGCCGTCTTCGCCTGCCTGGGAGGAGACTCGTGTGAGTACGGTCTTGAGGAAGTCATCACGTCGAGCTGGGTCGATCAGGTCCAGCGAAGGCGCCGCCCAGGTGCCTTCGCGGTCACCGTAGAATGTCTTGTGGGTGATCGCGCCTTTAGCGCCTTGCGGGACTAGGGCGGTCAGGCGCACGGCGGCGATCTGAGGCGACCACAGCACAACGACTCCGCTGACGTGCAACTCCGCCTGGTCGTCAACCTGAGCCAGATGCTCTTTGAGCAGCCGTGTCGTCTGTGCTCGCATCGTCTCGTTCAGAGCGGTCGCGGCTGGCACCTCGGGCCAGCGCATGACATATCTGTGGTCAGTTCCCTCACTTGAGTCCTGGCCGAAACTGAGCCCAGGAACTAGAACCTCTGGGACCTGTGGACTGTCGTCCCACGATGCTGATGCAGGCCGGATCGTGACCGATGGGTTGGCAGGACGAGTGTCAGGCGAGGACGCCTTCTCCGCTGCTACGGGATGACTTCCCTCGCTGTGGGTGGCAGGGGTGCTGCTGCACCCGGACATGACAAGACAGGCGGCAACGAGGAACGATGCCAGAGTGGTGGGCGCTGCTTGGCGTGGTCGAGGCATACGTAGCTCCTGCTATAAGGGGCGTAAACAGTCGGGCACGCCATGGCGGGCCCGACTGCTTACGTGGGATAGATGTTTTCTGGTCAGAAGATGGGCTTGGCGTCTTTGCAGACCAGGCCAGATGCCGGGAGTGCGCCGGTGAGAAGGTAGTTCTGCATGGCCTTGGTCACGCAGACGCTCTTACCGCCAGCTGCGTGGCCGAAGGCGTCGAGGGTCAGCAGCCGCGCACCGGGTGACATGGCAGCGACGGCCTTGGCGTTGGCCAGGGGCGTCGCAGGGTCATGGGTGTTGCCGATCACGAGCAGAGGGTGGGCAGGCTTGACGTTGAAAGGCCCCCAGTAGGCCCCGGAGTGAGCGCCGGGCCATCCGGCACACAGCGAGCTCTGCCAGGTCCACAGAGGCGTGAACCATGACGTCTTGGCGGATTGGGTGGCGTAGGTGTGCCAGGCCATGGGGTCCTTCGGGTTCACGCCATCGGCGCAGATGACACCCGCCTGCCGGAATGTATCGATCCACTTGGCGTGATCCGCGTATCCAGTGACGGGAGAGACCACGGGGCCGGGCTTGACTACCGCCAGGCCCGGTGGGACGAGCCCGGTGGTCTTGGGCCTGTTGACAGCACGAGGAGTCTTCTTGACCACAGTGAGGTACTCGTCGTGGATCCAGTCCATGAACGATGTCGCCTGATCAGGTGAGTAGAGGTTCTCCATGGCGGAGCTGATGGTCTCCGCCTTGGTGAAAGTGTGTTCCTTTGTCTTGACCGGCCCCTTCGCCAGGCGTGTCATGAGCTGGTTCCACTCGCTGGCGATGCTGGCCCCGTGCTTGCACTTCTTGGGCCCGGCAGCCTTGCATGCCGCAAAGAGAGCTCGCAACGACTCGTCCGCGCCCCTGCCTGAGCCGGTTCGGGCACTGCTGGGGATGCGGTCACTCTCGCCCGGCTTCCCGGTGGTCCAGTCGACTGGGTCAACCACGCCATCCAGGATCAGCGCCCGCACCTTGCTGGGGAACATCGCTGCGTAGGTAGAGCCGAGAACGGTGCCGTACGAGACGCCGTAGTAAGAAAGCTGCGGGTCCCCGACGGCCTGACGCATCAGCTCCATGTCCCGGGCGACGTCGCCGGTGGACATGTGGTCGATGATCGGGTGCCCGACCTTGTCGCAGGCCTTGCGCTCGAAAGTGTCACGCACGATCTGCTGCTTGGCCTCAGCTGCAGACAGCGGAAAACCGTCAGGCTTGCCGGGCGCGTCCTGCTTGCTCCAGCACGAGGCCTGGCTGTCGACGCCGATGCCGCGTGGGTCCATACCCACGACGTCGAACTGAGACGTGATGGGCTTGCCGAGAGCCTCCATAAACATCTCCATGCGCGAGCTCGCGCTGGTGCCCGGACCGCCCGGGTTGACGAACACCGACCCCTTGGCCTTCTTGGCCTTCGCCTTGTGCCGAACCACGTTGAGCAAGATGCTCGCCCTGCCCGGTCGCGCATAGTCCAGCGGCACCTTCACCGTCGCGCACTGCAGATGCAACTTGTCGAAGTCAGGCTCGTCGCACTTCGTCCACCGCAGAGTCGGGGTTGCCGGGACCTGCGCCCCCGGCTGCGGCCAAACCGGAGCAGTGCTCTTCAACGTCGCCGGAGCAGACGTGGGGGTCGGGGCTTCAGCTGCCGCAGGTACAGGTGCAGCTGCTGCGGCCGGGAGCAAACCAGCAGCCACCACAGCGGCGCTTGAGATGCCCAGCGCACGCCTATGACGAGTGGCGCGCGCCGAGACGGCGTGGTGTCCAAAGATCATGATCTCAGTCAATCTTTGCTGTTTGTGAGGGACAAGACGGGTCAGGGAGCGAGACGGTCAGCGCCGCACGGCGGAGCCCGAGCCTCCTGCCACGTGGATGGTGCGCCAGGTGCGGCCGCGGTCCGTGTTTCGCAAAAGACCCCGGAGACTGCAGGAATAGCAGTCAGTTTGTCTTCTTCGGCGCGCAGCGCCTGCCAGCCGGTGGCGGACCTCGGCGCCCCGGGCACCTCGGTGACACCGGATGCTGTTCGACGCAGCACCTTCAACTGACCAGACGAATCGGCAGCGGCGAGGACCAGGCCGTCGTCAAGGGCAGCGACGAGCTGACGCCCATCGCTGGCACCCACACTTCGTCCGGCAGGAGGTGTCGGCACGCCGCTGAAGTCCCAGGTCCGCCCCCCATCGCCACTGACTATGAGCGACACTTGGTCGATCGGCTGAGCACCCGCAGATAGAGCGCACCGGGCATACAACCAGCGCCCAGTAGGCGAGGCCGCCCACATGGTCGGGCTTGCACAACCCGTCACCCGCTTCGAGGGGACGATGGCGCGGTAACGCCCCTGGACATCGACGACCCCCCCGCTCGCGCCGGAGCTGCCCCCGTCGAGGGTGGGCAGCACGACGATGTCGTCGCCGCGCCGGACGATCCTGGGCCCGATCGGGGCCGGCGTCTTAGCCGACCAGGGCACCACGGCATCGAGCGTCACACGGGAGCCGTCCAGGTCGCTCCGGCGGATCCTCACGACAGGTTCCCCTCGGCTGCTCGAGAGGTCCAGCGTGGCGAGAGCCAGAGGATCGGGCGCGGACGGGGTGACCGACAGGTCGGTCACCCTCCCCTCGGGATGATCCAGGGGACGCCAGGTCCGGCCCCCATCGGTGGTACCCAGGAGAGCTCCACCGAAGGCCCAACCACGCTCGGCATCGACGAAGGTGACAGTGGTGACGGTGGTCCGATCGGCGCTCGTCGCCTCCAAAGGAGCAGGGCGGTCGATGAGCACCGACCGAACCTGCCATCGGCCGCCATCCGAGCCTGCGGCCACGACGGGGCATCGAGCCCCGGAGTCCGAGCACACGGCATCGCCGAGGGCATAGGTCGTACCGCCAGGAGGACGACTCACCGAAGTGATGACGAAATCGGGCGGTGGCGCCTGCCCGACCCGGGCCCGGTCGGTGACCGCGGCGCTCCGAGCAGTCTCCAGGGGCTCGCGGTGCAGGAGAACGCCACCGGTCACCGCGACCGCCACGGCCGCCGCGGTGGACACTGCCACCATCCAGGGATTCAACCAACTGAAGCGGTCGCGGCGTCTGGCATCTACGATGCGTCGCCACCGCAGGTCATCGCTCGGCAGCGGGACAATTTGGTCGCGTTGGTTGCGGAAGAACATCGCGACCGGGTCGTCGTCGCGGGGGTCGGGACCGGTTCCGCCAGAGTCAGACGTCATCGCACACCGTCCAGGAGAGAGGCCAGACGTCCGCGGGCCTCGTAGAGATCGCGCTTGACAGCACCGGTGGACTTCCCGAGCTGCTGGGCAACGACGGCCACGGGCAGGTCCGCGAAGTAGTACAGCAAAACCACCATGCGCAGGCGGTCGGGAAGCGATAGAACAGCCTCCCTCACGGTGAGCACGGACGCAGAGTCCGCCGGGAGAGCCCCTCGATCGTGGTGGACCTTCGCGTAAGCCATAGCCTCTCGACCACGCTTGCGCCAGTGGTCACGGACCAGATTGCCGGTAGTGGTGTACAACCAGGCCCGCGGCTCCGACACCGAGTCGACGTGGTGAAGCAGCCGCACAAAGGCCTCGGTCGCCAAGTCGTGGCCCAGGTCCCGATCGCCCACCAGGCTTGCCGCCCACCCGGCAAGCCTGCCGTAGTACACCTGATAGATGTCGCGCACCGCAGCCTCGGCCGTGGCGCCGCCACGGTACGACACAGACATACACCCCCTCCACACTCGATGCTCGGGGGCGAGACTAACTGCTGTCATGCCCCCTAAGACGCCGCAGGAGCGGCCTTGGTTGGAGCAACTAGCCAGCTGGTGTCCCGCGTCATCCTTTCTGGCAGACCGGTTGTGAGGGCATGATCGGCGTCTGAGAGCAGGAGGGTCAGGACCCGCGTTCGCCGCGCCACCCACGGGGCCGAACCAGGTCTGGCAGCTCGACTTCTCCGAGTGCGAGACCACGGGCGGTGGGACCTGGCGCGTGGCCGGGGTCGTGGACTACTTCAGCAAGTACGAGTTCGGCTGGCACTGGTCACCCACCGCGAACCAGCACGACGCGATCGCCGGGGTCGAGCTGGCCCTGGCGGAGGCCGAAGCGATGCTCGACGGCGTCACGCTCGTGGGTCCTGCCCCCGGTTCTTGGACACGCTGAATCCAGCATCTGCTGGGGAAGCGAGATGATCTGAGGATCATGGCCAGGAAGAACTACTCCGATGAGTTCCGTCGGCAGGCCGTCGACTTGTACGAGTCCACGCCCGGGGCCACGGTCCGGGGCATCGCCGAGGACCTGGGCATCGTGCGAGGCACGCTGCGTCAGTGGCTGCAGGTGTACGGGACCGGTAAGAAGACCGCGGCGGACGGGACGTTGACCGCCAGCCCGTTGCAGTCGCCCGTCCCGCGAGGGGCGGTGTCGGTGGCAGCGTCGGGCCCGCTGGGTGAGACGGCTAAGCAGAAGGTCGTCCGGCTCGAGGCTCGGGTGCGTGAGCTGGAGGTCGAGACGACCAAGCTGGCCACCGAGCGGGAGATCCTTCAGCGGGCGGCCAAGTATTTCGCCGGGGAGACGCGCTGGTGAGTCGCTTCCAGTTCGTCGCCG
This sequence comes from Arsenicicoccus dermatophilus, assembly GCF_022568795.1. Lineage (NCBI taxonomy): Bacteria > Bacillati > Actinomycetota > Actinomycetes > Micrococcales > Intrasporangiaceae > Arsenicicoccus > Arsenicicoccus dermatophilus. Next base: position 47,951 of record NZ_JAKZHU010000005.1, read on the forward strand.
ACCACCAGGACGCCTTCGAGGTGAAGCGAGTGTGCGAGCTGGTGCAGGTCCACCGCTCGTCGTACTACGCGTGGCGCGCTGCCGCCGGCGCGCGGGCCGAGCGTGCTGAGGCCGACACCGCGTTGGCCGGGCGGATCCGGGCGATTCACGACGAGGACAACACCATGGGTGCGCCCAGAGTGACCGCCGAGCTCAACGATGGCGCCCCGGTGGGCGAGAGGGTGAACCACAAGCGGGTCGCGCGCGTGATGCGGGACCACCAGATCGTCGGGTACGTCAAGAAGCGGCGCGTGCGCACCACCGTGCCCGACCAGAGCGACCAGAAGTACCCCGACCTGCTGGGGCGTGACTTCACCGCGCCCGCGGCGAACCAGCGGTGCGTCGGCGACATCACCTACCTGCCGCTGTCGTGCGGGCGCAACCTGTACCTGGCCACCGTCATCGACTGCTACTCGCGTCGTCTGGTCGGGTGGGCGATCGCCGACCACATGCGCACCGCCCTGGTCATCGACGCGCTGCAGGCCGCCGCCGCGACCCGAGGAACTCTGCAAGGAGGCATCTTTCACTCCGACCACGGGTCGGTCGGCGGATTCAACTGGTCGTCGCAACACCCTGAGCAGGAGGGTGGTGCGGGTCGTGGCGACCGGGCATTGGAGCATGAGGACCGGCGATGTGCCCGAGGGGGTGCGTCGGCAGTGGCGTGCTGATCGGGCGTTGCGGCCGCCGATGCGTTCCCCGGGCCGTCCGCAGCCGTCGCGGGCGGTGCAGCGGGAGTTCTGGCGGGTGATCGCGACGGGGGTCACGACCGCGCAGGCCGCGTTGGTGGTGGGCGTGTCCGTGCCGGTGGGGATGCGGTGGTTTCGTCACGCTGGGGGGATGCCACCGCTGAGTCTTGGTGCCCCGTCCGGGCGGTATCTGTCGTTCGAGGAACGTGAGGAGATCGCGATCCTGCGTGCCCAGGGGGCGGGGGTGCGCTCGATCGCCCGACAGCTTCAGCGCGACCCGGGCACGATCAGTCGTGAGCTGCGCCGCAACGCCGTTACCCGTGGTCATCGGTTGGAGTACCGGGCTGTCGTGGCGCAGTGGAAGGCTCAGGAAGCGGCCAAGCGGCCGAAGGTCGCGAAGATGGTCACGAACCCGCGGCTGCGCGCCTACGTCCAGGACCGGCTCGCCGGGCAGGTCTGCCACCCGGACGGCACGGTCGTGGCCGGCCCGGACGCCGGCGAGTGGAAAGGGTTGAACAAGCCCCGACGCGCTGACCGGCGCTGGTCGAGGGCGTGGAGCCCCGAGCAGATCAGCCAACGGTTGTCGATCGACTTCCCCGATGATGAAGGCATGCGCATCAGCCACGAGGCGATCTACCAGGCGTTGTACATCGAGGGTCGTGGCGCGCTCAGACGCGAGCTGGTGGCCTGCCTGCGTACCGGCCGAGCGCTGCGTCACCCGCGCGAGCGGTCCCGGAACAAGGCCCAGGGACACGTCACCCCCGACGTCGTCCTCAGCCAGCGGCCGCCTGAGGCCGCCGACCGGGCCGTGCCGGGGCACTGGGAAGGCGACCTGATCATCGGGACGGGCCGCTCGGCGATCGGGACGCTGGTCGAGCGGCACAGTCGCGCCACGATCCTGGTCCACCTACCCCGGCTGGAAGGGTGGGGCGAGCAGCCCCCGGCCAAGAACGGCACCTCACTGGGCGGGTACGGCGCCGTCGCGATGAACCAGGCCCTCACGGCCGCGATCAGCGACCTGCCGCAGCAGCTGCGCACGACGATCACCTGGGACCGCGGCAAGGAGCTGTCCGGGCACGCCGCGTTCACGATGGCGACCGGCACCCGGGTGTTCTTCGCCGACCCACACTCGCCCTGGCAGCGGCCCACGAACGAGAACACCAACGGGCTGCTGCGCCAGTACTTCCCCAAGGGCACCGACCTGTCCCGCTGGACCGCGACCGACCTACAGGCCATCGCGTACACCCTGAACAACCGGCCCCGCAAGGTCCTCGGATGGAAGACACCCGCAGAAGTGCTCGGCGAGCACTTACGATCGCTGGAACAAGCCGGTGTTGCATCGACCGGTTGAACCCGCCGTCTACACGAGCAAGGACTACGCCGCCGTGTGCCGGCGGCTGGGAGTGACCCAGTCCATGGGCGCGGTCGGCACGAGCGCTGACAACAGCCTCGCCGAGGCGTTCAACGCGGCCGTCAAACGTGAAGTTCTCCAAGGACGAGCGCGCCTGGCCCGACGAGGCCACCTGCCGCCGCCAGCTGTTCCGCTGGCTGACCCGCTACAACACCAAGCGCCGCCACTCCTGGTGCGGCTCACCTGCCCCAACGACTAGGAGACCACCACCGCTACGCTGGCGCCCGCCGCGTAATCAACCCCCGTGTCCAAGAACCGGGGGCAGGGCCCCGTCGACCATCCGACGGATCCTGACACTGGTGAGATCGTCCCGATCACGCTGGTCACCGACAACGGCGGACCGTTCCGCTCGTTCCGGTTCGAGCACTTCATCACGGCCCACCCCGAGCTGCGCCATGTCCGCACGCGCGTGCGCACGCCTGGGCAGAACGGTGTCCGCGAGCGGGCCTTTCAGTCGTTGAAGTACGAGAGGCTCTACCGCGAGCAGATCGACGACGCTCTCGACCTGGTCCGCGAGGCCGACGCCTTCCGTGTCGAGTTCAACACCGTCCGCCCGCACGAACACCTCGCGTGGAACCGGCCCGCAGAGGTCCACCACGGCCTGGCCGACCCGACCATCCCCACCTTTCCCGCACCCGAAATCCTGCCAACTACTTGACGCGGGACAGGGGTGAGCAGCAGGCATAGTGACATCCTTCCAGCAGGACCCAAAGGCCCCACAAGTCAGTGTCAACTAGATCTTCAGCAGTCCCCTCCGTCAGATGGCACGAGACAGGTCAGGGGATGACGGGCTCGGTCCAGTTAACCTTGTGGCCGGTGGCTTTCTCGCTGAGGGTCACGAGGCCAGAGGCAATAGTCTTCGCGAAAGAGTGGGCGCCAGCGGTCGTCGGGTGCGTCTTGTCGGGCTGCAGGATGTCGGGGTGCGCCTTGGCGACGGCGTTCCACTCAGTGACTATGACGTTGGGGTGTTCGGCAGCGACCTTGCGTAGGACGTCGTTCGACTGGTCGATCCAGTCGCTGCGCCCATAGATCGTCATGAGCACGACCATGCGCCTGGGCCCGATGACATCGAGCGCCTGGCGCAGGTCGTCCTCCTTCACCGAGCCATTGGTGCCGACATCGATGACGACGGCACGTCGAAGTCCGCTGCTGCGTTCGCGGATAATTCCGAGCGCCTCGTCCCACTGGCGGTTGGAGCGGCCATCCAGGTCAACGCCAGGGTAGTACCACTCGAGCGCGGCGGCGGTGGTGGCGACCATGGAGTCGCCGATGATGGTGATCTCGTCGCCGCGAGGCATGGTGAAGGTAGAGTTAGGAGCGATGTGGCCCAGACCAGTGGGGCGAGGAACAGCAGGTGGATACTTCGCGCCTTTCTTCTCTTGGATGCCGTTGAAGTCGCCGGTCAAGGTGGGGGTGGGCGCTGCTGGCGCAATGCTGGTCGACGTCACAGCGGCAGTGGTGAGGCTGGGCGTCGAGGTGGGCATTGGGGTTGCCGCTCGACGGGCCTTGATCTGGGCGAGGAGGGTGGCGTTGTCTGCGGCCATTCGCTCGGCGGCGGTCTGGGTGGGTGCGATGGCGAGGCCGATGCCAGACATAACCAAGCAGAGAGCGCCGAGGGCTGTGGCGACTCGCACGGGTAGGACAGTGCGTCCCTCGCCGCGCAGGGCAGTTCCCCAGCGGGCGAGAGTGGCGCGGAAACCGTCGCGGCGAATGGGCATCTCGATGAAGACGTAGGAGGCTTCGGTGATGAGCAGCGTCAGGGCGACAGCCAGCAGCCGCACGAGCGTGTACCGGGTGGTTCCGGGGGTGCTAGGGAGGGCGGAGTCGGTGAGAAGGATCAATGGCCAGTGCCACAGGTAGAGCCCGTAGGAGCGTTCGCCGATCCACCGCAGTGGTGGCAGGTCCATGACTGCGGCCCACCATTGGGGGCCAGCGAGTAGAGACGCGATGAGCGCAGCGGATGACAGGGACGCGAGGAAGAGGCCGCCACGAAAGGTGAAAGCTGTCGTCTCCGAGAGGGTCAGCAGCAGTATGGCGAGAACGGAGAGGCCTCCGAGCAGGATGGCGCCGCGGGCCCGCTGCCATGGGTCGCTCCACAGGACGGAGTGACCGGGCGAGCACCAGGTGAGGGCGAGGACGACGCCGATCATCAGGCCGAACAGATGGGTGTCGGTGCCGTAGTAGACGCGGGTGGCGGCAGCGGGGTCAAGCATCACGCTCATGAGGACGGCGGACGCGATGGCCACGGCGGCGACGATGGTGACGCGCGGGCGCAGGGTCCTGGTAGTGGCAAGCAGCAGGATGAGAAGCACCGGCCAGAACAGGTAAAACTGCTCCTCGACGGCGAGGGACCAGAAGTTCATGAGCAGCAGCGGCTGCGTGGCGGCGAAGTAGTCGGAACCGGCGGCAATCTCGAGCCAGTTGGTGGAGAAAGTCCCGGCGCCGAGAGTCTGCCGACCCATGTCGAGTAGCAGCTCCCGGTCGACGACGAACGCGAGGCTGATGGCTCCGACGACGACGAACACGAGGGCGGGCAGCAGGCGGCGGGCACGGCGGAGGTAGAAGTCGGTGAGCGAGACCCGGCCGGTGCGTTCAAGCTCGCGCATGAGCAGAGTGCTGATAAGGAACCCGGAGACGACGAAAAACACATCCACGCCGATGAACCCACCGGGCAGCCAGTGCCGGTCGAGATGGAATACGAGCACGGATATAATAGCGATGGCGCGCAGCCCGTCGAGCCCATTGACGCGGCCCCTGCCGGCGCGGAGACCGACAAAGTGCGACCGTGCCGGTGGCGTGCCAGTGCTCACGACTCCTCCATTCTCGGTATTCGACCTCACGGTAGGTGGCGAGATAAGCGGCTCTTCCTACCTGAGCGTGGGTTCATGGGGTGAGTCCGCCGGCGATGAGCAGGCAGCGTAGGCGGTAGTTGTCGCGGTTTCGGAAGCCTCGGGCGATGCGGCGGTGGAGCTCGATGAGGCCGTTGACGGCTTCGGTGCCGCCGTTGGACGCGCCGCCCGTGTCGAAGTACGCGAGCAGGGGTTCGGCCCACTGCTTCAAGGTCTTGCCGAGGCGTCTGACTTCGGGGATGGGGCAGGTCGGCAGCACGCCGAGGAGGCGTTGCGCGGCTGCGCGGCCGGTCGCGGGCGCGTCTGCGTGGAACAGTGCTCGCACGTCCTGGGCGACCTGCCAGGCGATCTGGACCTCGACGTGGGCGTCGTTCGCGGCGAACGCGCTGGTCAAGCGCGTCTTCTGCTTGTCGGTGAGGTTCTCGACCCCGGCGCGCAGGATCGTCCGCACCCGGTACAAGGGGTCACCCTTGCGGCCGCGGTGCCCGAGAGTGGCCTGTTGGACGCGGCGGCGGACGTCGTCGACGCAGCTCGTGGCGAGCTTGACGACATGGAACGCGTCCACGACGGCGGTCGCGTCGGCCAGGTGCTCGCTGGTCGCGTTCTTGTACCCGTGGAAGGGATCCAACGTCGCGACCTCGACTCCCGCGCGGAAGGCATCGCCGCGCTGGGTCAGCCAGTCGCCGTACACGGTCCCGGACCGCCCAGGGACCAGGTCGAGCAGCCGGGCCCGGACTCGTCCGTGCTCGTCACGGGTCAGGTCGACCATCCCGGTGAGCATCTTCGGGCCCCGCTTGCGCTGGTCAACGTGGTGCCACACATGCTCGTCGACACCCAGCATCGTGACCCCGTCGAACCGGGCCGGGTCCGCATCAAGCTGCTCGAGCCGGGCACGAACGGCGTGCCACACCGTGTTCCACTGCACGCCCAGCTGCCTGGCCAGGCCGGCGATGGAGGCGTGCTCGCGGCGGACCTGCTCGACTGCCCAGGCCACGGCCCGGGTCGTGAGCAACGCCCGCGGCGCCGCCACAGCCTCGTCCTGCTCGCTGAAAGTCCCACCCGCACAAGCCGGTTCGGGGCAGACATACCGTCGCTTGACCCACACCAACCGGACCGGCCGCCCGAACGAGGGCACGTCCACCAGCCTCACGTCGTCACGGTCGTGCGCGTGCGCGACGACCCCGCACACCGGGCACCCCGTCACGTCCGGCACCGACTCGACCCGCACCACCAACCGGTCTGGATCCTCGTCGCAGGCGACGTCCAGGACCCTCATCCCCGACAGGCCCAACCAGGCATCACACGACGAGCACGAACCAACGGCAAGGCAGGGCGAAGTAGAGTCAGGCACAGTCGAGGTCCTTCGGCGATCGGTGCGAGGTAGAAGTCCTCCGATCCTGCCAGGGACCTCGACCCCTACCCCCACCCCACCACCGAGCCCGCCGCCGTGCTCAACCCACGCTCAGGTAGGAAGAGCCAGATAAGCGGAACCCGTCACCTACTCTCGTCGGCGCGGCGAAATCCGTGCGATATCCAGCCCTTGCCGGGCCGTTTGCTCGATGCAGCTTACGGACCGTCCATCGTGATGGTTGAGTTCGAGAGCGCACTGAGAGGGCCTTACCGACTCTTCGGACTTGAGCGTGGATTGAGCACGGCAGCCGGGTTGGTGGTGGGTCGGGGTTAGGGGTCGAGGTCCCTGGCAGGATCAGAGGACTTCTACCCCCCTCTGATCCTGCCAGGGACCTCGGCTGTGCCTGACTCTACTTCGCTGTGCCCTGCTTCTGGTTCGTGCTCGGCGTGCGACGCGTGGTTGGGCCTGTCCGGGATGCGCGTGCTCGGCGTTGACGACGACGAGGGCCAGGGCTGGCTGGTGGTCAGGGTGGAATCGGTCCCGGACCTGGTCGGCTGCCTGGTGTGTGGCGTCGTGGTCCACGCCCACGACCGTGACGAGGTCCACCTGGTCGACGCCCCGTCGTTCGGTCGCCCGGTGGCCTTGGTGTGGGTCAAGCGACGGTACGTCTGCCCCGAGCCGACTTGCGCGGGTGGGACCTTCGTCGAGCAGGACGAGCAGGTCGCGGCGCCGCGGGCACTGCTGACGACCCGCGCAGTCGCCTGGGCGGTGCAGCTGTCCCGTGCCGGGTGTGTCTGAGTCGCCCCGGGAGTCGTGGAGGGTCCTCTCTGCCGAGAGGATGCAATACGGGGTGACCTCGTATGCTGCTCACCAGCCCTACCCGAAGCTCGTCACGACGTGCGCGTCGCCCGAGAACACAAGATCCCCGACGCCCTCGCGCCCCTGATCGCCGCCGGCGCCCTGGCCGACAAGGGATACATCGGCATCGGGCCACCGGGCTGTTCGCGCGTCGGGGCCTGTCGGTGAATGAGAAGGCTGTCATCAGCGCTTCCCAAACACGACTCCGTGCCCGAGGCGAACGCGCCAACGCCCAACTCAAGTCCTGCGGGCCCTCCGCCGCTACCCTGGTTGCTCACTCCGCCTGAGCACCATCATCACCGCCTGCATGCTCATCAGCGCAGTTCAGAGCACCGAATGAAGAAGACTCCAGAGTCACTGGGTGGTCTTGGTGCGTGTGATGGTCACGCGGGCGTCCTTGGCGCCGGGCTCGAGGTGCAGTCGCACCACCGCATCACCGGGCTGGGAGGTCACCTTCGCCCCGGTCGCCTCGACGGTGTAGCCCGCGGCCCGGATCCGCTCGGGCACCACCACGGTGGTCTCGTCGTCCGGTCCGGCGAGGGTCTCGTCGGGCCGGACCGCTGACCAGGCCATCGTGAAGATCCCCTTGTCGCGGTCGTAGCCGTAGGCCGAGGGGCGCCCGGCGACCCGGTCGGGGTGGATGACGGCGATGGCGTCGAGCTTCTTCCAGTCGACGTTGTCCCCGGTCGGGTCCTTGCGCGGGTCGAAGACGAGGGCCTGCTCGTTGCCCGGGCCTGCGGTGGTGGGGTCGCTGCCGGTGTAGGCCCAGTACTGCCAGCCGACGAGGTTCTTCGCGGCGAGGTCGGTCTGGGCCCGCAGCACGTCCTGGGCCGTGATCGCGCCGAACTCGGTCATGAGCAGGCCGGACCCGGTGGCCGTGGCGTGGTCCTCGGCGTTGGCGAAGACCGTGGCGTCCGGGCCGGCGCAGCCCGTGTAGCGGTGCATCGTGGCCTGGTTGACGCAGTAGTCGTGGAAGGACAGGGCCAGGTTGGTGCCCTTGAGTCGCACGTGGGTGGGCTTGGCGATGTTGAAGAACTGCATCGGCTCGTAGTAGACGGTGGTGCGCGGGTCGACGGCCCGGATCGCGTCGACCGCCTTCTGCTGCACCACGGACAGGCGCCCGTCGGCCTTGGGGCAACCGTTGGCCCCCAGGCACTCGAGGTAGCCGTGGCCCGGGAAGGGCTCGTTGTAGAGGTCGTAGCCCATGACCCCCGGGACATCCTTGAAGTGAGCAGCCGTGTGGCCCCAGGCCTTGGCGTAGTGCGTGGCGATCCCGACCCCGTCGGAGGCAGGAGCATCGTCGTAGAACGAGTCGTAGGAGTTCTTGACGCCCTCGTTGAGGAAGTAGTTCCCGGGGAAGCCTGCCTTGACGATGTTGGGTGCGCCCTTGTCGAGCACGGCCCAGTCCGGCCACCCGTTGCCCTGGAACTTCGGGTTGACCATGTCCTGGTGGAAGTCGAGCAGGCTGCTGATGCCGTGGGCGTGCAGCAGGGCGACGGTGCGCTCGATCCGCTGCAGGTAGGCGTCGTCGTACTTCCCCGGCGACGGCTCGACGCCGGACCAGATCACGCCGAGGCGCACGCTCGTGAAGCCCTGCTGCTGCAGGAAGGCCGCGTCCTCCTCGCCGAAGCCCACGGCGTCGGGGGCGTAGGGCGCGTTCTTCTCCACCTCGTTGACGCCGTGGGTGATCACGACCCGACCCTGACCGTCGACGATCCAGCGGCCGTGGGACTGCCAGCGCTCCACCTCGCGGGCGCGGGTGGTGACCGTGGGCCTGGCGGTCCCGGTCGGGGTCTGCGGGGTGTGGGTCTGCGCGGGGGCGGCCAGGGCCGGGAGAGCCGGAGCAGCAAGTGCGAGACCCAGAGCGAGGAGGGTTGCCGGGCGTGTCATAGGGGGACCCTACTCAGTCATGACTGAGGTTCTCTCGCCGGCTCATGGTGATCAGCCTGGCGGGGCGTAGCCTGTGGCAGTCTTGGCTGGCCACCGTGAGCCGGTAGGAGAACCTGACCGGCGAGAGATCAGGGGCGGGGGAGCTTGCAGGCGGGGCCGGGGTTGAAGGCGCTCGCCTTGAAGCAACCTGCGGCCCACCAGGTCTGCTGCCCATAGGTGGTGCCTGCGGGTGCGGTGACGCCGTTGCGGCCTTCGCAGGGGTTGTTCTCCGAGCAGGGAGGCCCGTCGCCGGTCTGCACCGTGTTGACGACCCCGACGATGTCGCCGGAGCTGTCATCGATCATCGGTGAGCCGCTGGCGCCAGGACGCAGCCCGGTGCAGCTGTCCCCGGCCAGCCGCATGGAATCGTTCCAGGTCCAGTCGCCCTCGCGCAGCACAGGAACGATGGCATCGACGGCGCAACCGAGGCCGGCGGTCTTCCAGTATGCCGACGGCACGTTGACGGCCGTGCCGGGAGCTGGCCGAGTCGTGGACAGGGCACGCACACGCACGTTCGCCGAGGCGAGCTGGGAGTAGGTGGTGTTGGTCCGCACGACGGCGATGTCGGTGCGGTTCATGGTGGCGTAGACGATGCGCTCGAGCTTGATCTTGCGGACCACCCTCATCTGGCCCTCGTTGCCGGACATGACCTGGGCATCCGCAGATCCGGAGGGCCATGCCTGATCCACGACGACTTCGGTGCCGTTCAGGCGGCCCGCAGGCACGCAGTGCCCGTTGGTGAGCACGAGCGCCTTGTCGCGGTCTTGCGAGCCGGGCAACCGGACCAGCGCCGCGGAGCAGTTGTGGATCCGGACAGTGGAGTCGAAGTCGTCGAATCCCCCGGCGGCCTGAGCCACCGGCGATGAAGCCACCACCCCGACGGCGGTCAGACAGATCGATGCGGCATGGACGAGGACAGGTGATCGCATGATGTCTCCTCGAGCGTGGATCGGGATCGGGCGCACCGCCACTGCGTGACCCGCACCACCCATCATCACCTACCCCGACAGCAGCACGCTCGTCGAATCCCGTTGCGGCACAGGGAAGAACAACTATCCATGACCTCATGGACGCCAAGCCGGCCTCCCGCTGGTGAGAGAAATCAGCAATAGATTATGATTCTCATTATGTATGGGTGGCGTGATGGGTAGGTCTGTCTCCTGGGCGGCGGCTGCGGTGCTGTTGGCGGTGATCCTGCTGTCCGCCGCGACGGGCCCGTTGGACACGGGCCTGGTCCAGGTTGCCCAGATCGTGGCAGGTCATCTCCTGCCAGGTATGCCGTGGATGGTGGACGGGTCCATCACTGCGAGCCAGGACCAGGCGGTGTGGAGCTTCAGGTTGCCCCGGTCGCTGCTCGCGGCCGTCGCCGGGGGCAACCTTGCCCTTGCGGGGGCGTTGCTTCAGGTCACGGTGCGCAACCCGTTGGCCGAGCCCTACATCCTGGGGGTGTCGGCCGGGGCGGGTCTGGGGGCGGTGGTCGCGATCGTGGCGGGGGCCACCGCGCTGACGGCTGTGACGCTCAACATGATGGCCTTCCTGGGGGCGGTGCTGGCCATCGTGCTCGTCTATGTCCTGGCCCAGGACCAGGGGGTCGTCGTCCCGGCGCGGCTGATCCTTGCGGGGGTCGCGCTGGGATCGCTGCTGTCGGGCGTGACGAACTTCCTGTTGATGACCACCGAGGCGCAGAACATCTACAGCGTCTTGCACTTCCTGCTCGGGTCGGTGTCGGCGGCGACGTGGGCCAGTCTGGTCCCGCCGGTGGTCGCGCTCGTGGTCGGGCTGCTGGTGGTGCTTCCGCGTGGGCGGCCGTTGAACGCGCTGCTCGCCGGGGACGAGGCGGCGACCGCCCTGGGGGTCGACGTGCCCCGGCTGCACCGCGCCCTGCTGCTGGTCGCGGCTGTCCTCACGGCGAGCACGGTGTCGGTGGCGGGTGGCATCGGGTTCGTCGGCCTGATCGTCCCGCACGTCGTGCGCATGGTCGTCGGTTCGGACCACCGTCGGGTGTTGCCGCTGACGGTCCTGGGCGGCGCGGTATTCCTCCCCTCGTGCGACCTCCTCGCCCGCAGCGTCGCCGAGCCGGTCGAGGTGCCGCTGGGTGTCCTGACCGCTGTCGTCGGGGCGCCTTTCTTCCTCTGGCTCATGCGACGAAAGGCCGTGTGATGGAGCTCCGGTTCAGCGATGTCCACGTCGAGCTGGGCGGCAACCCGATTCTGGGCGGTGTCGATCTCGTCGTCCCGTCCGGTGAGGTGGTCGGTCTCGTCGGTGCCAACGGCAGCGGCAAGTCCACCCTCCTGCGGGCGGCCTATCGCGTGCATCGACCCTCGAAAGGCACCGTCCATGTCGGCGGTGACGACGTGCACCGGCTCCCTGCCCCCGAGGTGGCGCGCCGGATCGCCGTCATGGCGCAGGAGATCACCAACGACTTCCCCATGACCGTCCTGGACGTCGTCCTCCTGGGGCGGGTACCTCACCAGCGCGGGTTCGGGGTGGACTCGCCTGCAGACCTTGCCCTGGCCCATGACTCCCTCGCCGAGGTCGGCGCCGCTGACCTGCACCGACGGGTCTTCTCCTCCCTGTCCGGAGGTGAGAAGCAGCGCGTCCTTCTCGCCCGGGCCTTGACCCAGCAGGCACCCGTCCTGATCCTCGACGAGCCGACGAACCATGCGGACCTGGGCTTCCAGCATGAGCTTCTCCACCTGGTCACCCACCGGGGCGCCACCGTCCTTGCCGCCCTGCACGACGTCAACCTGGCTCTGACCTATTGCCGCCGGGCCGTGGTCCTCGACCAGGGGACGGTATGCGCGGAGGGTCCCGTGGAGTCCGTCCTGACTCCAGCCGTGGTGGACCAGGTGCTCCGGGTGTCGTCTCGTGCCCTGCCGGACCCGCGCGGTGGCACCGTCCTCTCCTTCCGTCGACCCTCTACCCCTACGCGGACCGACCCTGTCCATGAGTTGATCGGAGCGCAGAGCCCATGACGTCCACCTACGACCGCCTGCTGGCGAGGCGATCCCGATGCTTCGGCGCTGTCGCGCTCGCCGGGATCTCGATCCTGCTGACCGGGTGCGGCGGCGCGGTCACCCCCACCGGGTCGTCGGCCTCCTTGCAGGGAGGCCGCTCCCACGTGACCATGTGCGGCAAGGCCGCCACCTATCCCGCTACCGTTCGACGGATCGTCGCTCTCAACCCGGGTCAGGCCGACCTGGTTGCTCGGTTGGGGGCCGGGCGTGCCGTCGTGGGTGTCGCCCAGACGGACGGCCAGCCCGTCCCGCCGTCGGTGAGCTCGGCCGGCGGCAACCCGCGTGTGCTCAGCACCATGGGCCCCCCGGCGCGTGAGGCTCTCCTGGCCGCCCAGCCCGATCTCGTGCTCTCGCCGACGACATACGAGTTCACCGGCGAGAAGGGCTATGCCACGCAGGAGCAGCTCACGGCAGCGGGGGCATCGACGTATGTCGCGGCGGCCGGCTGCCCCGCTCGCCGATCCACGGCCGAGGTGACCGACCTGCTGAGCGACATCGACGCGCTCGGTGCGATCCTGCACGTCCAGCCGGCCGCTGCCGAGCTGCGTCGCCAGGCCGAGGCACAGCTGCGGGCCGCTGCTGACCGGGCTCGCGGCAAGCCGCAACCGACCATGGCTCAGCTTTTCATCGAGGGGGACACCATCACGGCCATCGGTGCCGGGGTCGAGCACAGCATCGGCAAGGCCGCCGGTGGCCGCAGCGTGTTCACCCCCCAGGACCCGGCCTTCGCGTCCTTCTTCGCCGCAGAGGTCTCCCGCGAGACGCTGCTCGCGAAGAATCCCGAGGTCATCGTCTTCGGGACCACCGGACCCGAGCACGAGCATCGCACCCGGGAGTGGCTGCGCCGGAATCTGCCTGACATCAAGGCTGTGCGTGCCAGCCGGCTCGTGGGCATCCCTGCGGCCCAGCTGCTGCCCGGCACCTGGGGCAATCTTGACGCCGTGACGACCATCAACGCCGCGCTCTACCCGGGCTGAGGACTGTCCGGGGCGAAGCCTCCTTCAGGACCACCGCACGACGCGATGACAGGTGGCGAGGGTCCGCTCCCGGTGGCTGATGACCAGGACGGTGCACCCGAGCCGGGACACCGCAGCCATCACCGCGTCTTCGGCGGCGGCATCCAAGGAAGCCGTCACCTCGTCGAGGACCAGGATCGCAGGATCCAGCAGCAGCGCCCGGGCCAGGCAGACCCGCGCTCGCTCGCCTCCGGACAAGGTTGCCCCGCCCTCACCCAGGAGGGTGTCCAGGCCGTCGGGGAAGGTCGCCCGCGTCAGGGGCAGGCCGGCTCGTGACAGGGCGTCGGTCAGCTCCTCCGGCGATGCCTGCCACGCGCCGAGGCGCAGGTTGTCGGCCAGGGTCCCGTGCACCAGGGGGGCGTCCTGCTCGACCAGCTGCACCACTCGTGGCCGCTCGTCGTCCGGGATCCGGGCCGGGGGTCGCCCCGCGACGAGCACCAGGCCCTCGTCCTGCTCCCACAGGCCCACGAGCAGCCGCGCCAAGGTGGACTTCCCGATGCCCGACGGGCCCGCGATGCCCACATGCTCCCCCGCGCCCAGGTCGAGGTCGGGCACCCGCACCCGGGACCGGTCGCCGAGCCTGACGACCGCCCCACGCGTGACCACGGCTCGCCGGTCCGCCTCCGCCGGCACCTCTGGGACGTGGTCGTCCCCCACGGCGGGAGCAGACGCGTCGCAGCCCAGGTCGATGCCGTCGGCCACCCGGCGCGCACAGGCCCGGTGCGGCTGCAGACGGGCCGTGGTGGCGATCGCCTCTGCGACCGGCGCCAGCACCGTCAGGGCCCCTGCCAGCAGGCACGGCAGCCACACCGGGTCCGTCCCCGGCTGCGCCCAGGCGGCGAGGAGCAGCGCGACGGCGGTAGCCACCACGACGGCTTCCCGGGCCGTGGTCCCCAGCGCCTCCAGCAGGCGGATGCGGCGCGCCGGCACGTCCATGTGCTCCGCCAGGGCCGACAGGTCGGTCACAGCCTGCTCGCGCCGGCCGAGGACCAGGATCTCTCTCGTGCCCGCCAGGAGGTCGACGACCGTCGAGGACAGGTCCGCCAACCTCGCCTGCTGCGCCTCGCCCCACCGGTCCCCCCGGCCCTGGACCGCGACCGTCACCAGGGCCAGCAGGGAGGTCCCCAGCAGTAGGACCACCGCCATGGCGGGAGAGAGCAGAGCGAGCAGCGGCACCGCCACCAGCACCAGCACGGCGGCGGCCGCCAGCTGGGCGACGGTATGCGCGTAGAAGAACTCGAGCCGTTCGACGTCGGACATCGCCGTGGCCGCCAACCGCCCGGAGTGCACGGCGCGTCGTGACGGCACCCCGCGGGCGTAGCCGTCATACAGGGCCATCCGCAGCCGGGCCAGCACCCGGTAGGCCACGTCGTGAGAGATGTCCATCTCGTGCCAGGTCAGCACCGGCCGCACGAGGGCCAGCAGGACGGCAGCCACCCACCATCCCGGACCGTCGACCCGGCGGTCCACGACGGCGGTGGCGACGAGGTGGGCCGTGGCCACCGACAGGCCCACGAGAGAGACGGCCGCGGCCAGGTCCACCACCGTGGTCCAGGCCAGCGCTGCTCGCTCCGGACGCAGGTGGGGCAGCAGGCGGGCCATGTCCTGGACGGTCGATCGGCCCCCGGTCGTCCCGGGCCCCTCCAGCGCCCCCCGGCCCTGCTCGTCGTCACCGCCGACGGGTGCGAGGACGCCGGTCCCCGCAGGGACACCGTCGTCCACCGGGACGTCGGATCCGCTCGACTCCTCGGCCGGGACCTCGACGACCTTGCCCTCCTCGAGGCGCAGGACCAGGTCGGCGGCGGCCAGGGCCTCGGGGCGATGGGCGATCATCACCACGATCGCACTCCGGGACCGGGCCCGCAGCGTGGCGAGGACCTGACGCGAGGCCCCCTCGTCCAGGGCGCTGGTGGGCTCGTCCAGCAGCAGGAGGTCGGCCCGGGCGAGCAGGGCCCGGGCGACCGCCAGGCGCTGACGCTGCCCGCCCGACAGGTCGTGCCCTGCCTCCCCGATGCGGGTGGCCAGCCCGTCGGGCCAGCCTCGCACCGTCCCGGCAAGCCCCACGGACTCCAGCGCCTCCCACAGCTCCGCCTCCGGGGCGGAGGGGTTGCTCGTGCGCAACGTCTGCGCCACCGTCCCGGGGAAGAGGTAGGAGCGCTGGGACACCACGGCGACGTGGTCCGGGCGCCGGACCGACCCCCGCTGGGGCTGGAGCAGACCGAGAGCCAGGTCGAGCAGCGTCGACTTGCCGGAGCCCGAGGGGCCCGTGAGGGCGACCAGCCGGCCGGGCCGCAGCGCGAGCGTGGCACCGCGCAGGACGGGGACTTCCGGGTCGTAGCTGAACTCCACGTCCGCCAGGACGAGCTCGCGGACCTCCTGGCCCGCCAGCGGGCTCGGCTCGGCGGCCGGCCGCCCGACGCCAGCCGTGGGCGACGCCACGGCGGGCGACCCGGGCCGCAGCGCGGCGTCCAGGCTGTCCAGGGCCGACAGCCCCAGGTAGCCGGCGTGCCAGGCCCGTGCCAGGTCACGCACGGGTCGGAAGGCCTCCGACGCCAGCAGCAGCACCAGGAAGGGCCGAGCCGTCTCGCCACCGCCGGGGCCGAGGCCGACCGCGTGCAGCGCTGCCAGACCTGAGGCCAGCAGCAGACCCGCCTGGATGCCGAGATCGATCAGCCCGGTGTCCAGCAGCGACAGCCGCATCGTCGAGACCGTGTCGCGGTGCAGTGCGTCCGAGCGCGCCGCGAGGGCCGCCCGACGACGGTGCACCGCGCCCAGCACCCGCAGCGTCGGCATGACCCGCAAGGACTCCAGGTGGTCTGCGCTCAGCGCCTCGTAGCTGTCCCAGTGGCTGCGCCCACGCCGCAGGAGAAGCCGGCGCCAGGCGCGCGGCCCCAGGACGGCCACCGCGATGCACGCCGCGAGAGCCGCCGCAGCCCAAGGATCCAGCACCGCGAGCACCACGAGGATCACCGGGCACAGGCACCAGACCTGCAGCGCCGCCGGGATGTAGGTGCTGGCGTAGGCATCGACCCCCTCCACCCCCTCGGTGAGCGCCAGCCGGCGGGCGCCCAGCCGGTCGGACGCGTCATACAGCCGAGCCGGGGTGAGCAAGGACCGCAGGACCTGCTCTCGCAGGCACCCACGCACCGCCGCACCCAGACGGGCCGCCGCGCACGCCTGCGTCAGGACCAGCAGGGCCCTCGTCATCAGGCAGGCCAGCACCCCGGCCACAGGTCCCCAGACGTCCTGCGCAGCCGTTGCCCCCCGCGCCGCGCCCGCGACCCGGGCCAGGGTCAGGGCCAGGCAGATCGCCTGGACCCAGTAGGTGACGGTGACCGCCAGCTGGAGCAGCACGGTCGCGCCGAGCCGTCGAGGATGCCGCGCAGCCAGCCGCCACAGGCGGACGTCGACGACGCGGGCGACGAGCCTGGTGATCGGCGGATCGGACCGCTCCTCTGCAGCGAGCGGAGCCGGAGCCTCGACGGCGGGGCTGATCATGCGTCCTCCAGGACGAGGGCGTGGCTGACGTGGCCGTGGACCGGGCCGTGGACCCACCCGGACACGGGGCGCCCGCCCCGTCCGGTGGCCAGGGCACGGGTCAGGTCGAGGGCGGCCTGGTGGTGGGCCTGCCACTGCTGGGCCGGGTCAGGCTCGGCGTGGTAGAGCCGGACCGTGCGGCAGCCGTCGATCCAGTGCTGCCCGGAGCACCACGGCCCCAGCGGTGGCCGACCGTGCGCGGTGCCAGCGCCGCCGGCTCGGGTGCGGTCGGTCAGGCTGCGGGGATCCGGGCTGCGCCGGGTGCGGAGCACGGCGTACGACAGGGGCGGTGGCGGCTCCTGCGGCAGCGGTGGAGGTCGGTCGACACCGAGGTCGACGATGCCGGGGATCCAGGAAGGGGCAGGTGCGTCCAGCCCGACGGGGAGGGCGATGCCCAGCGGGTCCGCATCGCCCTCGACTCCCGTGTCCGGGTCGGTGGTGCCGGCACGGATCTCGACCGCCAGCAGGGCGGTCTCCGGGGCGGATCCCGGCCACACGAGGGACCAGGTGTCCACGTCGGGCAGGCCGACGGCCCGCGCGAGGGCGGCGGCATCGGCACGGACGGTCTGCCAGGGCACGCCGGCGCCCGTCAGACCCGCCCTGAGCAAGGAGTAGGCATAGGCCGCGTCGCCGATGACGCATGGTGCTGCGCGATGGTGGTAGCGCGCCGCCGTGCGCCGCGGCAGCGCGGTCAGGGTCACCCTGGCCCGGCCCGGTGCGGTCGCACCCCGTTCCGGGCCGGAGGCGCGCCGGGTGAACGACCCGGTGTCGGGGTCGAGCACGTGGTGCCCGACGGGCAGGTCGAAGCCACGTCCGCACGCCACGTGCCACTGCACGGGCTGGCACGCGCCGGCGGAGGGGGCGCCCCGGCGCCTGAGGCGGGTGGGCCGGCCCGTCCCGGGCTCGAGGTGGTGGTCGGGTCCCCAGCCGAGGATCCGGACCAGCTGCCCGAGCGGGGCCTCGCATCCGCTGCCAGGGCGTACGGCGGGTCCGAGCCACCGGTTCGCGCGGGGACCGGGGTGCGTCATGGGTCCGGGAGAGAGCGCGGTGAAGGCCCGGTCGTCCGTGGGAGAGGTCATCGCATCCTCACATGTGCGGTGCAGGGGCCAGGGTCAGGTCGTCCGGCCCGGCGGGGACGGGACGGCCCCAGGACCGGGCCGCCTGCGCGAACCGCGGCATGCCGTAGTGGGCGAACGCGGCTGGGGCGTTGGGGACCAGGTCGCCCACGAGGACCCGGGCCACGCGCAGCCCCGTGGGGGCGATGTCCGGGGTCGTGAGGTCATGGACGACGACCCGGTGCCCGGCCTCTGCCAGCCGGCGGCGCAGGATGGAGGCCGGCACCGGGGACACCTCGGTCAACGACCCCGTCCCGAGCGACGGCTGCGTGAACCTGCCTGCGAGGTGGTGGAGCCGAGGGTCCTGCCACAGCTGGACGTGGGCGCCCAGGTCTCGGACCAGGCGCAGCTGGTCCCCTGCGCTGTCCAGGTAGCGTCGGTCGCTCCGGTGCTCCAGGTGCAGGCCTTTGGCCATGAGGCCCGCCTCGACGGCCTGGTAGACCCACCCGTCGGCCTCGACGGTGCCCAGCGTGTAGATCCAGGTGTGCACCGCCTCCAGAACCGCCTTGCGGGCGGCCTCGGCCGGGTCTGCCTTGGCCGAGAAGCCTGCGGCATACACGTCCGTGAGGGGGTCGTGGACCAGGGCCGCGAAGGCCGGTGCCAGGTCGGAGGGCATCACCACGACCCAGAACCGCAGGTCACATCCCTGCATGGCCTCGGTCAGCCCGGGCACGGTGGCTGGATCGATCCCGCGGGCAGGGCCGTCCAGGTGCCACCACAGCTCGAGGGCGTCCCTCTCGACGACCTCGAAGAGTGCCCGGTCGATCGCGTCGGCCAGACCCTGACCGGTCGCGATGCCGGCGTAGTTGAGATGGTGCACCCTGGGCAGGTGGCGATAGCGGCGCAGCCGCCAGTTCAGGTGCACCAGGCTGGACGGCGCCCACACCTGCGGGCCGGCACCCCGGGCAGCCAGGTCGGGATGGTCCTCGGCGCAGGGTACCCACAGGGTCGGGGTGTCCTGCGTGAGGTCGGTGTACTCGAACCCCGGGCGGGCGAGCTGCCAGTCCGCGAACCGTGGCAGCGTCTCGAGGTCGATCACCTCCAGGCCCTCGGCACGCAGCTCCCGTGCGGTCCCCTGGCGCAGACCCTCGCCCCCGGGAGGAAGGTGGTTGCCGCAGTACCTCTCGCAGGCCTCGCCGACCGCGGCCATCCAGGCGCCTTGGGCGTCGCCGAAGGTCGTTCCGAGCGATACCCGATCGGCGGGCCACTCGCCGAGGCGGCGTGCGTCGGACACCTCTGCGGTCAGGGACGTGTAGGCCTGTGGTGCCCGCTCGGGAGTGAGGACCTCACGCACTCGGCGGATGATCCCGCACTGCTCGTCGACGAGGGCGTCCAGGGGCCAGGCCGGGCGGTCGGTGATGCTCATGCAGCTCTCCTGGGGGAGGTGGGGATCCATCCGGAGCGGGGGTCCAGGCGCAGCCAGGCCTGCAGCCGCCGTGCCTGGAGGGTGGTGGGGTGGTACGCGGCTGCCGCCTCGGCCCAGGCCGTGACGACAGGCATCAGTCCGCCCCAGGTGCGCAGCGCGGCCCTGACCGGGTGGTCCTGGGCCAGCTCGGTGCCCATCCCATGGCCCCAGCCACCCGTGACCAGGGACGCCGGGCCGGGCCACGATCCGGCGAGCAGCCGCGCGTCCTCGGCGAAGAAGTCGTCGTCGCCGGTCACCACCAGGAGAGGCAGGTTCATCGGCGACCACCGGGCGACGGGGTCAGGCCGGGGTGCGTCCCAGAGCCGTCGCCACAGCACGGGCAGGTCCGCCTGCGCGGTGGCAGCCGCTGACCGGGGCAGGACGGCGAGGATCTCCGGCGGCAGGTCGTCCAGCACCGATCGGACGCCGCCCTGCTCGGCCCGGGCGCACAGCAGGTCGAGGGCGGCCGGGGGCACGGCCGGGCCGGAGACCCGTCCGCACCCGTGCTGCAGCCACCACCCGAGGCGGTCTCGCACGCGGGGGGTCCCGTCGGGGGCATGGGCGGTGTCCCAGAGCCCGAGGGCCGGCACCATGGCGACGATCCCGGCCGGGCGGGGGCCACCCGTGCGGGTCAGCACCCGCGTGGCCTCGAGGGCGGCGTAGGCGCCGTACGACGAGCCGCTCAGCAGCAACGGGCCGTGCACCCGCCCGGCCGTCGCAAGCGCGCGCACGGTGTCGGCGCCGTCGGGCCCCTCGTGCTCGTAGGGGATCCACCGGCCGCCGGATCCGTGGCGGCCTCTCACGTCCTGGACGTAGGCGTGGTATCCCGCGCGGGCCCAGCTCGACGCCTCGGAGACGAGCCTGGACGCGTCGTAGGGGGTCCGGATCAGCACGGTGCCGCGAGCCCGGGCAGGAGAGGCCGACACGTGGAGGGTGCGCAGCGTGGTGCCGTCGCCGGCGGCGACGGCGACGGGGGTCACGTCCACGCGGCGGGCGCTCATCTCAGCGGCTCCGTCTCGGGCACCCGCAGCACGGGGTGTTCGCTGAGACGCAGGGGGGTCATCTCCAGCCGGAACAGCAGGCTCGGTCCGCGGGCGGGAACCTGGTGGAGAAGGTCCAAGCAGGATTCCAGGACGTGCGCTGCCGCCAGCGCCGCGGCGACTGGTGGCAGGTCGAGGAGCGGGTCGCCGCCCACCTCGTGCCAGGTCCGTGCGAGGTGCTCGGGTGCGGGGCTGGCCGCCATCCTCCGGGCGCGCACGTCGACGGCCCGGACGGCGCGCGGATCTGACGGGTCGGCGAGCGGGTGGACGAAGAGCACATCGTCCTCGCGGTGCACCCGGACGACTGCGAACCCGGCTGCCAGGTCCGCGTCCGCGATGTCCTCGTCGTCCTGGTTGCGGATGGCGTGCAGGGCCAGGGTGAGCGAGGCGTCGGCAGGGGCGGCACAGGTGCGGTCGGTGACCTCCTGCGGGCTCCCCACCTGCGCAAGCGCGCTCAGGACGGGGCCGAAGATCTGCGGTGCGTCCCCACGGACGCGGATCCCGGCTCGCTGAGGACGCCGACGTGCGGCGCGCTGCGCGAGAACCTCGTCCACCTGAGCGGTCGAGGCTTGGGGGGCGATGCGAAGGAAGGCTCCGTCGGCCGCGCGGACGACACGCGACTCGGACGAGGGGGGACTCGTCGGCATGAAAGGTCCTCACAGCTCATGAGCACGGTCTCGGTCAGGGCTGCGGGCCCGCAGCGACGTGGCCACGGGCCCGCAGCGAACGCGTCAGACCTCGAAGGGGTTCTCCACGAGGGCGTTCGAGTGGGACGCAGACAGGTGGGCCAGGTGCTCGGTCTCCTGGATCTCCACGGCGATGTCGTTCTCCATGGTGTTCTCCTCTCATTTCAGTGATGCAACGTCACCGAGGGTCGATGACTATCCGACCCTAACTGCTCCAGCTCCCTGACGGGCGGATCGCCTTCGTCGACGACGCGGCGGGGGAGCTGGTGCTGCTCACCCCTGGCTCCGGCCGAACGTCGGTGGAGCGGGTCCCGGTCGCCATCCCCGGAGAGCACCTGGCGTGCAGCCCCGACGGGCGCTGGCTTGCCGTGAGCACCGGGGCGGGAGACTCCTTCGAACCGAGCAGCGATCGCTGCGCCGCGGCGGTGAGGATCCCCTGCTCCCGGGCGACCACGAGCGCGGCGGGCGCACGTGCCCCACCTCGACGGACAGGTCATCCACGAGGTGGGAGACGCAGGCCACGGGGATGCCTGGGACCCGATCAGCCGCTGCCTGCTGATCGCCACCGAGCGCGGGCTGGAACGATTCGCGGTGGAGGACGGCTCGCCTCGCCCCCGGGGTCGTTCCCTGGGACGCTGGGCAGAGCGGGACCAGCAGCGACGTGGGCCGGGCCTATTACCTGCGGTGCTGCCCCCGCCGACGGCTCGTCGCAGCTACGCTGCGCCGCGGCGGTGAGGATCCCCTGC
>NZ_JAKZHU010000006.1 GCF_022568795.1 Arsenicicoccus dermatophilus
GTACTCGACGACGAGGTCGTCGCGGGTGCCGGTGAGCAGGATCCCGACGGAGGGCCCGTCGCCGTGCTCGGGCCGGCGCCACTGCTCGTCGACGGCGGTCAGGTAGAACCCGAGCTTGCCCACGGCCTCGGGGGTGGCCGGTCCGGTCTTGAGCTCGAACACGACGTACCGGCGTAGGTGTAGGTGGTAGAAGAGCAGGTCGACGTAGAAGGTCGTGGACCCGACCTGCAGGGGGACCTGGCGCCCGACGAACGCGAAGCCCGGACCCAGCTCGGTGAGCATCGCGGTCATCCGGGCGGCGATGGCGTCCTCGAGTTGGCGTTCGGTGTGGGTGGGGTCCAGGTCCAGGAAGTCCAGGCGGTAGGGGTCCTTGACCAGCTCGCGGACCAGGTCGCTGTCCGCGGCCGCGACGGGAGTGCGGGCCGGGGTGGGGGAACCGACGACTCGCTGGTGCAGGCGGGTGCTGATGTGGTGCTCGAGGACGTTGCGGGACCAGCCGTGGGTGGCGGCTTGACGGGCGTACCACCGGCGGTGCGCGTCGTCGTCGACGCGGTCGGTCAGGACGGTGACGTGGCCCCAGGGAAGTTGGGCAACAAGCTGTTGCCCAACCGGGTCGGGAAACATGCGCGCGGCGGTGCGGCAGTACCGCAGGTTCCGTTCGGAGAAGCCACGCTGGCCGGGGAAGGTCGCTCGCAGGTCCGCGGACAGGTGATGGATGACTCTGGTGCCGTAGCCCTCGTCGTCCTGCCGGTCCAGGATCAACCGGCCCAGGTCCAGGTAGAGCAGGACCAGCTCGTGGTTGACCCGCCGCGCGGCGGTGACCTGGGCCGCGCGGACGGTGTCCACGGCCGCAGCCAGCAGCTCGGGATAACCCTGAGGCAAGGACTCGGGCAGATCACTCACCACCCCATCATCACCCCCGCCGCCCCTGGTGGCTGCCCACCACCGGCGCGAGCCCCGGGCCCTGTCGTCCGGCAGGACATCCCGAGGCTCACTTCCCCGAACCCTCGCAAGGGGCAGGCACTCCCACGACGAAAGCGGGCCACCAGATGACGCCGTTGCCGCCGGCCGGTCGACCGAGGTCGTGCCCAGGCGTGGTCACAACGCTGCGGCCATCCGATCGGGGAAGTCGTTGCTGGGGTCCAGGTCGGCCTGGTTGAGGAAGTCCTGGACCATGTCCGTCCAGCTCGCCTGGGCCTCGTCCAGGCCTTGGGAGGTGATGATCGGGCCGGTCACCGGCCGCAGGTCCGGTAGCCACTCGCTACGGCGCTGGACACCGTGCGGGGTCGAACCGAGGTAGAAGACCTGGTTGGTCTGCGGGGCGGTGGCGATCTGTGCCGCGTAGTCCCCGCTGGCCCCGAGCAGGAGCCGTAGTCGCCAGAGCACGGCGAGCAGGTCGATCGCGCACGCCTCGACGTCGGCCGCCGTGATCGCGCATGGATGCAGCGGGGGCTGGTCGAAGGCTGATCCGCGGTTGAGCGCGACCGCGGCGCTGCCGTCCTGGTAGGCCTGCACCGCCGCGTAGACCTTCGTCGGACCGAAGTCCTGCTGGACTGTCCGTCGTGACAGGACCCGGAAGGACCGCAACCCGCGGCGGGTGGGAGAGTTGCTGGTCTCCCGCAGCGGGCCTGTGCCCTTGGGTTGTGGCTCGCGGGCCTCGGCGAGGAGCAGGTCCGCGGCGGTCTGGTCCAGCCGGCGTGAGGGCGGCAGCGGTTGCAGGGGCCGCGCGGCGCAGCAGACCCACGCGCCCACATCGGTGTGGGGGAGGTCGTTGATGAACCGGGTGGTCATCTCGTCCAGCCCGGCCCAGGCCTGACGGCGGGTCTGCTCACGGACCCGGTAGGCCGCCGCCAGGGCGCGTTCGTCCATGAACCGGGTCTCGGGTCCGTCGCGCCACGGCGCCCAGAAGGCGTCCTTGGGCTGCTTGGGGCGCACCAGGTGTGGGGCGTCCACGCTGTCCGGGACCACCAGTGCCAGCGCGGTCCGTGCCTCGCCTGCGCCGGCGGCGGGTGCGGTGATGACCTGCAGCTCGAGGCCGACGACGGCGGGGAAGACCCGCGCGGCGAGGACCTGACGGATCTTGCGCCGCGTCGACTCGGGGACGTCGCCGACGCCGACGAGCTCGCTCGCGCGGCCGTTCTTCTCCTTGACCCCGTACACGATGACCCCGCCGCCGGTGTTCGCCATCGCGGCGACGTCCTTGGCCAGCTCGAGTTCCTGCTTGTCGCGTGCTTCCTGGGCAAGGCCGTCGGTCAGGGGGAGCTTGGCCTTCCAGTCCAGGTCCGTCTTCTCCGGGAGAGCCTGCTCGACCGCCTGCACCAGCAGGCCCAGGCTCCACGACCCGCCCGGCTCACCCAGGTCCCGGTGCAACGCCGTCCACGCCATACCCATCACCGTAGCCACCCCACCACCCGGCCGGCCCCGCGCGGCGCGCTCCAGGCGGGGCTGGTCTACGTGGTGTGGGTCAGGGCGGTGTTGATCTCGGTGTGCAGGGCGCGTAGGTCGGTGCGGGTATGGCGCAGGTGGGTGGTCTTGCTGGTGGTGGCTGGCAGCGCGAGGCGGGTCCGTAGGCCGAGGGCGCGGTCGTGCCAGGTCTTGACCTGAGCCGCATCGACCGCGGCCCCGGTGGCCGGATCGGTCAGGTCTTGTGTCGTGAGGCTGGTGTCTTACGGGGTGTGAAGAGAACGCCACCGATGCCGATGCCTGAGGTGAACATGCCCACGGTCACGAGGCCACCGGCACAGGTGTATGGCGCGACCGACTGGCTGAGGGCGATGAGCAGGCCGGTGATCACTGCTGCTGCGCCGATCGCTGTCGTCGCCAGGATCACGAGGCGCGTGGCGTCGCGTGGCTGCTGGTCCATGAGTCCACCGTAGGCCGCCTTGTCCTGTGCGACGACGCCGAGGACGGACGAGATGCCTTGAGATCTGTCATGTCGGCCGGTGGGGTGCTGACCGGGTGGTGTGGTGGCGCGAGACGAGGCGAAGTTCCTGGTAGGGCCGGGGATTGCCGTCGCGAGCTGGACCGCCCTCCCGGCGCTTGAGGACGGGTGCGACGTGACGGTCTGCCTGGTTGATGGGCCTGTGCTCGCCGCCCGGGTCCGGGGCGGGGGACGACACCCCCCTGGACGGGGCCTTTGACAGGTCGTGGACGTTACCTCTTTCAGGTTGTTCAGGCTGTCTTCTGCGGGTTTGGCTGTTGGTGGGTGTGCTGGTGGCGGGGAGGTGAACGAGTCGGGTGGGTGGGTGTGATCTGGGTGACTTTTGCTGCGGGGCATCGTTTCTCAGGGTGGTTTCAGGGTGCTGGGGGCTTTTCGGGGGAGTAGGTGTGGGGTCGTGCCACTGTCTGGTGGTGCCCTGTTGCCCTGGGTGAAGGGTGGCCTTGAGGGGGCTTCCATGTCGTTGTGGATGCGTTCGTCGCGTCGGGTGCTGGCTGCGGCTGGTGTGGCTGTGGTGTCGATGGTGGTGGCGGATGGGTTGGCGGTGGCGGCGCCGTCGCCGACGTCTTCTGGGGGTGCGGCGCGGTCGCGGGCTCAGGTGGCGCGGGTGTCGTCGGCGCGTGATGTGGTGTCGGCGAGGGTGTCTGCTCGTGCGCAGGGTGTGCCGGTGGAGGTGTCGGGGGAGCGGACGGAGTTCTCGCGGACGTGGGCGAACCCGGACGGCACGTTGACGACGAAGGTGTCGGCGGGGCAGACGGGGGTGAAGGACGCGAAGGGTGTCTGGCGGGACGTGGATCTGACGATGCGTCAGGCGTCGGACGGGTCGGTGGCGCCGGTGATGCCGGCGGTGCCGTTGCGCGCCGGGGGTGCTTCTCAGGGTGTGGTTGATGAGGGGGTGTCGGTCGGGTCGGGGGACCGTCAGGTGAGCATGGGCTGGGTCGGTCGGCGTTCCAAGCCGGTCGTGCAGGGCACCACGTCGACGTGGCCGGACGTGATGGCGGGCGTGGACTACCGGGTCACGGCGACGCGTTCGGGTTTCGAGTCGTTCTTCCTGGTCAAGGATCGGTCGGCGGTGGACCCGACCGCGGGTCTGCGGTGGACGATGCCGTTGCGGACGAAGGGTTTGCGGGCGCGGCAGTCCTCGGACGGGGGGATCGACTTCCTGGATGCGAAGGGGAAGGTCGCCTCGCGTCTGGAGGTGCCGATGGCGTGGGACGCGAAGGTCGACGAGCGTACGGGTGACCCGGTGTCGCGGGGCAAGGTGTCGATGCGGGTCGAGCAGCCCAGTCCTGGTATGGCGGTGCTGACGTTGACGGTGGACAAGGCGTGGGCGACGGACCCTGCGCGGGTGTTCCCGATCACGGTGGACCCGTCGTATGCGACGTTGCCGGCGATCAAGCCGAACTTCGACACGTTCGTGCAGCAGGGCTTCACCGATGGGCAGAGCGCGGCGACGGAGCTGAAGCTGGGGAACAACGGGTCGAAGCAGGTGGCGCGGTCGTTCTTGCAGTTCCCGATGTCGACGTTGAAGGGCTTGCAGGTGAAGTCGGCGACGTTGGGGTTGTACGCGACGCATTCGTGGTCGTGCACGCCGAAGGAGTGGGGTGTCTATTCCACCGGTGGGGTGACGTCGTCGACGGTGTGGACGAACCAGCCGGCGTGGGGTGATCGTGCGGCGGCGTCGACGGTGACGCGGGGGTTCGGTGCGGGTTGCGAGGACGGGTGGGTGACGCAGAACGTGACCGGTCTGGTCGCGGGGTGGGCGTCGAACGGCAACGCGTACAACACGTTGGGGATCCGGGCCACGGACGAGGCGGATTCGTTCGGGTGGAAGAAGTTCGCGTCGAGCGAGACAACCACGGCGCCGTATCTGTCGGTGACGTACAACCGGAAGCCGAACGCGGCGGGGGCGATCAGCATGCCGGCCCCGGCGGTGTCGTACCAGGCGCCGGGAGCGTCGACGGCGGTGCTGTACACGCCGGACTCGACGCCGGAGTTCCGCGCGACGGCGACGGACCCGGACGCCAACACCGTCAACCTGGTGTACGAGGTGCACACGTCGACGGCTCCGCCGGCGGGCACGAAGCCGGTGGCGACGTGCACGGCGACGGCGGCGTCCGGTGCCGTGGCGGCGTGCTCCCCGGCGACGGCGCTGGCGGACAACAGCACCTACTACGTGCGGGCTGCGGTCAAGGACGACCAGGGCCTGTGGAACGGCACCTGGTCGGCGTGGACGGCTTTCCGGACCGCGTGGGCGACCCCGCCGGCGCCGGTGGTGTCGTGCCCGGCGCCGTATGGCACCAGCGGGAGCTGGACCGACAACCCGCCGGCGGGTCCGGTGACGTGCACCGTGAGTGGTGCGGGGACCGGTAGCGGCGCCCCGGCGTACATCCGGTATCGCGTGGACGGCGGCGCCGAGCAGCGCGCCGCGGTCACCCCGTCGGCTGACCCGGGCGTGGCGAAGGTGACCGTGACCGTGCCGGCCACGACCGGTGGGCACTGGATCGAGGCGTGGAACGAGTCGATCACCGGCAAGACCGGGGCGCACGTGACCCACCAGCTCGGGTGGGGCAATGCGTCCATGACCGTCCCTGCGGCGCCCGCGGCGGGTGTGCAGGTCGCGGCGAGACCACCGGTGCGATCACGATCGCGGCGGCGGGTCCGCCGAAGGGCTCGGCGACCGGTGTCACCGGCAAGGTGCAGTGGCGGGTGTCGGGGTACGGCACCTCCGAGACCGGCAAGTGGAACGACGCGACCGTGACCGGCGCGGCGCTGACCGGCGCGGACTCGGCGACGACGCCGTTGGCGTACACCGCCACCTGGGACTCGATGACCGCGGACGTGGACGACGCGCAGTCCCCGGCGGTGACCTTGAACGATCGCACCCCGGTGCTGCTGGACGTGCAGGTGTGCTTCGCGTACTCGACCGGCACCCAGTGCACCTGGTCCGCGTCGCAGGTCACGATCTCGCGGGTGCCGCACGCCTTCGGCAACGGCTTCCCCACCACCGACGCCGGCCCGGGCCAGGCGGCCTTGTTCACCGGTGAGTACAACCAGTCCGCGACCGACGTGTCGGTGCCGGGCTACACCGGCGACCTGACGCTGTCGCGTTCGCACTCGACGTACGGGAACAACACGACCGCCGCGGTCACGCCCGCGTCGGGGGTGTTCGGGCCCGGGTGGACCGCGAACCTGGACGGCTCCGAGGCCGGGCTGGCGGGCATGACCCCGATCGACTCGACGACGATCGACGGGGCCATGGTCTTCCAGGACGACGACGGGACCATGCTGATCTACCGGTCGAGGTCCAAGACCCGACGCACGACCGCGGACATGCCCACCGACTGGGTCGCCGCGGACGAGGACACCCGCCTGGACGGCACGACCCTGACCTGGGACGCGAACGCCAAGGCCTTCACCCTCACCGAGACCGACGGCACGACCACGGTGTTCACCGCCTCCAAGGCCCCCACCGCGGGCGGCGCCGGGCAGTTCGCGCCTGCCAGCGTGACCGAGCCCGGCTCGGGCACCACGACCTACACGCGCAGCACCGCGGGTCTGGTCACCCGGATCCTCGCGCCCGTCCCCGCGGGCATGACCGCCGCGGACTGCCCCGACAACGGCACCGCCGCCGGCCTGAAGCCCGGCTGCCGGGCGCTGCGCATCTCCTACGGCACGAACGGCGCCCCGGCCGGACAGGTCGGCGCGGTCGCCCTGGAGATCCACACCCCCGACGCCTTGACCGTGAAGGCCTGCGACGGGTCCTCGAGCACGATCGCGGCCGGGACGATGGCCTCGGTGCCGGTGGCCTGCTACACCTACGACGCCGCCAAGCGGCTGACCAAGGTCACCGACCCCCGCTCCGGGCTGGGCACCAGCTACGCCTATGGCTCCCAGAACGAGATCACCACGGTCACCCCCGCGGGTCAGGCACCCTTCCAGCTCGCGTACGCCAACCAGGACTCCCGCCTGAAGCTGCAGGCGGTGTCCCGTCCCAACCCGAGCGGGACGGGCACGACCGCGCTGACGCGCATCCGCTATGACGTCCTCGGCCAGGACGGCCTGCCGGACATGACCGGCAAGACCACCCGCCGGTGGGGCCAGTCCAACTCGCCAACCTACGCCGCCGCGGTCTTCGGACCCGACTACAGCGGCGACGCCGCCACCGCGTCCGGCGACGACTGGCAGTACGCCGACGTGTCCTACACCGACGCGCAGGGCTACACGATCAACACCGCCTCCTACGGCGCCGGGACCTGGTTGCCCACCTACACGCGGTACGACGAGAAGGGCAACCCGGTCCTGCAGCTGGACGCCGACGCCGTCCAGGACGCCCTGGCCGTGACCGCGAGCTCCCCCCTGACCGGTGACCAGACCTACGACGCCTCCTCGTTCGGCACCATCACCGCGTACAACCCGGACACCACTGCCACGACGATCCCGGGCGTGCCGGCCAAGGCACCCGCCGGCGCCTACGTCACCGACGTGTGGGGTCCCTTCCGCGGCGCGGTCGCGCTGCCGCAGGAGTACGTCGGGTGGGGTCGGGCGCACACCAAGACCCTGTACGACCAGGGAGCACCCCACGGGGGCGTCAACCCCAGGACCGGCACCGGGTACGGGCTGCCGACCACCACGACCGTGACCCTGGCCAACGCCGGCGGTGACGACCAGGACGGCGAGTTCACCGTCCACTCGCGGACCTTCACCGGGTACGAGCCCAGGACCGCCGGGGACGACGCGATCAGCGGGTGGACCCTGGGGGCGGCGACGTCCACCACCGTGGACATGAACCTCGACGGGAAGATCGACGCCGGTGACCTGACCACCCGGACCTTCCACGACGCCGAGGGCCGGGTCGTGGAGACCCGTCAGCCCTCCGAGGCCGACACCGGCGGCGGGGCAGGCACCACGCTGACGTCCTACTACACCGTCGGCGCGCAGACCGGCGCGGACGCCGCCTGCGGCGGCAAGCCCGAGTGGGCCGGCCTCGTGTGCGGCACCCGCAAGGCCGCCCAACCCGCCGGGCAGCCCCTGCCGGACGAGCGCACCACCAAGTACAGCTACCTGCTGACCGCCGCGCAGACCACCGAGACCAGCGGCCCGGTGACCCGCACCACCACGACCAGCCACCTGCTCGACGGGCGCGTGGACACCACCCGCACCACCGTGACCGGCCTGGACACCAGCGTGCCCCGCCCCGGCGTCAAGACCATCTACGACCCCGCCACCGGCGCCGCGACCGGGACCGTGCAGATCGACGCCCAAGGCAACCCCGGTGACGTGAAGACCACCACGACCCTGGACACGTGGGGACGTGCCACGAGCAGCACCAACCAGCTCGGAGACACCACGACCACGACCTACGACCAGGCCGGACGCGTCGCGGCCGTCACCGACCCCAAGGGCACCACCCGGTACGGGTACGACGGCACCGACCTGGCCGGCAAGACCGAACGTCGAGGCCTGACCACCAAGGTCACCGTGTCCCGCTCGAGCGGGAAGGGCGACGTCACCTTCACCGGCGCCTACGACGCCGAAGGCCGGCTGACCCGGCAGGCGATGCCCGGCGGCCTGGAACAGACCACCACCTACAACGCCACCGGCGAACCCGTCTCCCGGGCCTACGTCGGACAGGTCACGCCGTACACCACCTCGACCGACGCCGACGGCAACGTCGTCTACACCCCCGGCACCCCCACCCGCGGCACCTGGATGGCCTGGAGCACCGAACGCGACCTCGTCGGACGCGTCGCCCGCGAGTACACCGGCCAGAGCGCCGCGTTCGACGGCAAGGCCGGCACCACCGACGCCCCCGTCGACGTCGCCAAGCCCGGCACAGCCACCGCCTACGACCGACGCTACGAGTACGACCAAGCCGGACGCCTCGTCCAGGTCCTCGACCGCACCGCCACCGAGAACACACCCCTACCCGGCACCGACCCCACCCCGACCCCCGACCCCACACCGGCCCCCGAACCGACACCGTCGGAGTCCACCACCACACCGGCACCCACGACCACGCCGGCGCCCACCCTTACGGGGGCCGCGAGTACCGTTGCCGGCGTGCATAAGTCGACCACCCCCGCGACGGGTGCTCGACCCCGCGCGGCGGTATCGACCCGACCCGGCACCATCCACCCCACCAGCACCCGACCCAGCGGTCGCACCACCCCCACCAGGTCGACGGGTGCGCCGACGACCTCGGCCGGCGGCGCGGTCAGTCGCGGGTACACCCGGGTCGCGGTGTCGGCGGGCCCGTCGCAGCCGACGCTGGCCGCGCCCTGCCAGGTCCGCGAGTACGCCTACGACGGCAAGGCCGGCGCGAACAGCAACCGCACCAGCCACACCATCAAGCAGTACACCGGCGGGGAGTGCTATGGCGACCCGGCCAGAACCACCACCAAGACCTACACGTACGACACCGCCGACCGGGCCCTGACCGGCGCTGATGGCAAGGGCGAGTACGGGTACGACGCCCTGGGTCGGCAGCTGCTCGTGCCCGCCGTCGACGCACCCGACCCGGGCAAGGGCGACCTGACCCTCGGGTACTTCGACGACGACCTACCCGCCCGCGTCAAGCAGGGCGACACCGACACCGTGTTCACCCTCGACATCACCGGGCGGCGCCTGACCCAGAAGACCACCAGCCCCGACACCACCGTCGCGGGCACCCTGGTCCGGCACTACACCGACGCCAGCGACAACCCCGCCTGGATCGACACCACCACCCACACCGGCACCACCACGACGCGGTACGCCGAATCGTTGGCTGGTGACCTCGGTGTCGAGCTCGCCCAGGACGGCGCCGCCACCCTGAGCCTGGCGAACCTGCACGGCGACGTCGTCACCACCGTGCAGATTCCCGCCGAGCAAGGCGAGAACACCCCCGCGAACGCCATCACCGGATGGAGCGACTACACCGAGTACGGCGCACCCCGCGACCCCGCCGCCACCACCACCATCACCGGGACCGCAGGCTACGGCTGGCTCGGCGCCAAACAACGCTCCACCAGCACCGCCACCGCCGGCCTGACCCTCATGGGCGACCGCTACTACAACCCCACCCGAGGCCTGTTCACCAGCCTCGATCCCGAACCCGGCGGCAACCCCAACGCCTACGGCTACCCACCAGACCCCATCAACATGTACGACCTCGACGGACACTGGGGATGGGGCGACACTCTTGGGGCTGTGGCGCTGGGGGCATGTGTCCTTGCCTCGGCAGGCTTGTGCGGCGCAGCCACCTTGGCGGTAGTGGCCTACTCGGGCTACAGCAATGCGATGAGCGCCGTCAGGCACGAAAAGTCCTGGGGTCAGGCCGCCTTCGACTTTGGTGTTGATGCTTTCCTGGGGAAGTTCCTGAAGCCCGCCAGGTCCGCATACCTTATCGGCCGACATGCGCGCAGCTCATTTAAGATGGCCAAGGGTGTCAGGGGCGTCACCCGGGCGATGTACAGAAATGCGAAAGGAAGGAGCCGCTATGCGGCGCGGCATCGCAGTGGTCGTCGACTCGGGTCGGCCCTGAGGCACTCTGGGTCGGAGTACCATGCGCACTGGCGGCTTCGTAGGCGTCGTCTTGTCTGGCGAGGAGGCCTGCAAGGGGCTGCCTTTGCAGGGAACTTCCACCGATCGAATCGAAAATCGCGAGGTAGGTCAATATGGTGATCTACGAGGACCACAACGGTCACGGAAGTATCGTGACGGGAGGTGTCCTGATACTCTCGCCTTACATTATAGGCGCAGTGCTGGTGAGAGGATTCCCTGCCTGGAGTATTCAATTCTGGGTCGGCACTGGCTTGATCGTCGGATATTCCGCTTGGTGGGCATATTTCATATATCGAGTGCTGCATCCAGTGGAAGGAGGTGCCCTCGATCGTATTATGGAACGTCTCCTCAAAGATGATGATGAATAGCCGGGTGGTGTCCGAGGTGAGTGGTGCCGTGCTGTGCCTGGGGCCCGGTCGGCAGGAGGGGACACCGGCTCCCTGATCCCGACGGGGGAGCCGGTTACCGCCATCGCCTCGCCATGGCGTCTTTGTCGTGGTCGGGATCACGCTGGGTCCTGGCGTCGGGGAGCCTTCGTCCCGACGCCAGGACCGGTGCCGGTTCTGGGTGCGTCGTGGCATGGTTCACGGGGTCGGAGGTTGGCCGTCGGCGTATGCGTTGGGGAAGAGGCCTTCGGGGGTGCTTCGTAGGGCAGTGGTGTGTCGAGATCAGCGGTGTCTTTGGATTTGGCGAATGGGCCGAGTGGGCTGGCGAGGATGCTCATGTGGTGGTCGGCGTGGTCGCGGAGCCAGGTGGAGATGCCGGTGGCGGGGTTGAGGCGGAGGTGTTCCCAGGCTCGCCACATGGCTTCGAGGCGGATGATAGCTTTGGCTGATTCCCACCAGCGGGCGGACCAGCGCAGCTCGGCGCGTCCTTCTTCGCCGACGCGGCGGCGGTAGGTCGGCATCAGGAACTCACGCACGAACTGGTCGACGCTGCCGTAGTAGAGCGAGGGGGCGTGTCGGGGCCGTTGGTCGCTTGTCTGGTCGATGACGGGCTCATCACCGTGGACTGCCTGGCAGGTGGGGGGGTTCAGCTCGGCTTCGGCGGCCTCGGAGGCCGCTACCTTGAGGGCTTGGAGCCGGTCGGGGGTCAAGATCTTTCCTCGATCATCTCGCTTCCCCAGCAGATGCTGGATTGAGCGTGTCCAAGAACCGGGGTCAGGCCCCCTGGGCCAAGAAGAACTTTCCAGCCTGACCCGGCCCCCGGGCGGAGCACCGATAGGTCGCAACCCGGGGGTGAGGTCGCCTCGTACGACCAGGTGCTGGGTGAGGTCGTTGCCCGGCTCGCTGCCGGGCAGGCCCGTGCTGTCACCGCGGTGGGGGTGGAGCGGATCCGCACCTACCACGCGGTCGGGTCGGTGATCGCGGCGGCGCAGCGTGAGCAGGGGTGGGGTGCGCAGGTCATCGACCGGTTGTCGGCGGACCTGCGGGCCCGGTTCCCCGACCAGGCGGGGTTGAGCCCACGGAACCTGCGGTACATGCGAGACCTCGCGGTGGCGTGGCCGGACGGCAATGTGGCAACCGCAGCTACCACATTCCCGTGGGGGCACGTCACGGTGCTCCTGTCCCAGGTCAAGGACCCCACCGTGCGGGTCTGGTACGTCGAGCAGGCCGTCGCCGGCCGTGTCGATGGGCATCCGCATGGCGCGCTCGATCGCGGGGGTCTCGGATGTAGCGGCCTGGCGGGCATGGGCGTGGGCGCCGAGCTCGACGACGAAGCTGACGGTGCCGGTGCTGGTCGTGATCAAGGTGGCAGGGTCGATGCTGCTGCCCTGCACGCGCGGCTCACACCGTTGTGCACGGGGGTTGTGCACGTGCTGTGGGCGGGCGTGTCGGGGTCGTGCGGAAACGGCCGCATTCACACGGCATCCATCCGGCATGAGGGGCGCGACAAGCCCTTCCGGCGAACAGACTA
The DNA here is from genome assembly GCF_022568795.1 of Arsenicicoccus dermatophilus. Taxonomy (NCBI): domain Bacteria; kingdom Bacillati; phylum Actinomycetota; class Actinomycetes; order Micrococcales; family Intrasporangiaceae; genus Arsenicicoccus; species Arsenicicoccus dermatophilus. The sequence goes on from NZ_JAKZHU010000006.1 coordinate 12,401, forward strand.
GTTTTGTGAGACAGAACACCTGGTTCTGTCTACAATACTCGTATGGGTCTAGTCATCGCGGAGAGCGCACGCAAGCACGGAGTCACCCGTGATGAAGTCACCTTCGCGATAGCGAACGCCCACGCGGTGGTCCCGAAGTTCTCACCGGCACGGGTGCCAGGAGCTCAGGCGCCGACGCTATGGATCGGCCCTCGCCGTCTGGGCGGTGAGCTGATCGAAGTCATGGGCGAGGTCCAGGAACCCCGCACCTTGTGGATCTTCCACGCCATGGCGCTTCGCCCCAAGTTCCGCCACTACATCGAGGAGACGCAATGAGCACCACCACCCGACAGGGCGATCCCCTGGACGGCGCCGAGGCCGCGGCCTGGGCCGAGTCGCCCGAGCGCGACCTCACCCACACCACGATCCTGCACGGACAGGCAGCGCAGGACTTCACTACCGCGCTTCTCGCTGACGTACTGGCCGACGACCCGAGCACCGCCGCCGAGTTCGAGGCCGCCCGAGAGGCAGGTCGCGGCGGCCGCCCGTCCCTGAGCCCGACCACACCCGGCCCCTCCCCCACCTGGAGCCTGCGCGTGCCCGCAGACCTCGACACCGCGATGCGTCAGCGCGCCGCCGACGAAGGCACAACCCTGCCCGCACTCCTACGCCGCATCGCAGACGACTACCTCGCCCACGCAAGCTGACCCAACACTTCCCCAGCAGCCTCCATCGCGCCCGGCCGGGAACGCCACTCGCCCAGTACCTCTGCCGAGGGTGCAAGAGGTGTGTGGCACATGAGCCTGTCCTGTTCTGGGTCTTTGATCGAGGGGGTGGTGACGTAGGCAATCTCCGGTCGTGCGAGACGATTTCACGTCTTGGGTCGGTCGCTAGGGTGAGTCATGCCGTCTCCGCAGACCACTTCTGACGCCGCGTCCGATGCCTCCGCCGTCGAGGTCGCGTTCGAGCGCCCCGCACGTCACGGTGAGCGATGGACCACCGTGGAGTTTGAGCAGCTGATTCAGGGCTTGCGTGATGGCTTGCACGTCCTGGATCTCGCCGCGGCGCACCAGCGATCCGCGGGTGCTATCCGCGCGGCCGCGGTCCGTCTCCTCGGCGACGAGTCGGTGGCGTCGATCGACGCCGTGGATGTCTTGCGTGAGCGCCTGGCGGATCCCAGCTACGACCCCGGCCCGGCGATCGCTGAGGCCATCCGTGCCGCGCAGGCGAGACGTCAGGCAGCCCAGGAGGTCGGCCCGCTCGAGGACGAGGTCGTGCGCTACCTGCGCGACCGGGCCCGCGTGTCGAGGGCCGCCTCGTCGCCGCGGTCCGCACCGCCCGCCGCGACGGCATGGAACCTGAACTGATCGCTGCCCTGCTCGACCGCTGCGCCCCCGCGCCCCAGATGCCGGCCCTGACCAGGACCCTCACGATCACCTGACACCGCAGGAGTGGGCGCAAGCCGCTGAGCTGATGGAGCGGGTGTCCGCCGATGTCGGAGCCGAGAGCGAGCTAGCGGCTAGGCTCGCTGATGCCGCGACTGCCGCCCGTCAGTTGGCTGGGCAGGACGTCGACGAAGCACGTTGACCCGCCCTGTGTGGGCATGAGCAGGGCCCGGACCCCTCCACCGGGGTTGCGGGCCCTGCTCATGCCCCACCGTCGCCGCGATGCGCCTATGCGCTGCGGCTGCGTAGGTAGCGGCGGTAGCGGGCGTTGATGCCGGACTCGGTGATCTCTTCGCCGGGTAGGTCGTGGGTGGCTTTGGCCATGGCGTAGCGGCTGGCGCCGTCGGCGACGAGCTGGGCGACGGTGGCGTCGAGTCGGGCAGCGGCCTGCGCGGCCTTGCGCTCGGCGGCTTGTAGGCCCGGTAGGCGGCGATGAAGTCGCGTCGCTGGTCGGCGTTCATGGGCTCACGCTCGTGCTTCCTGATCCGGTGGCGCTGGGTCTGGGCGAGCGGTGCGAACGAGGCTGCGGCGGCGGTCATGGTCTTCTCCGAGTCGTGAGGGGGCGAGGTGTGGTGGGGGTTACCAGCCGCGGGCGGTGATGATGTCCCCAGTCCGGGGCGGCAGCACCTCCAGGTCGAAGCGGCTGACCTTGACCCGGCGCGATATCCCGTCGACGGCGACGTACACGTCCGGGTGCAACCACCCGGCCGTGCCCTCGACCGTGCCGGTCATCCCTTTCATGACCACGACCCGGCCGGGGATCAGACCGCTTTCTCTGAGGTCACGGGTGAATCGCACCTTGGCGCCTCGGCGGAAGTCGCTCATCAGGTTTTCCTTGTCCGTTCGCATCCGCCCACCCAGCATCTCATCCGAGCGTGACGTCTGCTCACTTTGTGTTGGTTTTATCCGGCTACGGGGTAGTACGGGGCGGCCCACCCCAGGTAGGGTCCCCAGCTCTTGAGGTCCACCAGGCGTTCCTTGCCGATACGGCCGCGGGGGCTGTCGGTGGTGACGATCCACCCGCCACCGACGGACAGGGCGACGTGCCGGGCGGGGTTGCGGCTCCAGTAGAAGACCAGGGCGCCGGCTGGTGGGTTCTCGTCGCCGGGGTGCTTCATCTCCCGGGGGGTGGTGTCCCACTGGTTGATGGCGGTGGGCCGGCCGCTGTAGGACCAGCCGTAGGCGTTGCTGACCCATGCCTGGCAGATGCTCGGGCGGACGGGTGTGCCGACCTTGGACAACGCCCACGCGACGGCCTCGGCGGGGCTGCGGGGGTTGTTCCGGGGCAGGTCGACCCGCAGGGGTCCACCGCCGGGACCGCCGGCCGGGGCCCCGCCGCGGCACACGATGTGCCCGGTGAGCTTCTGCACCAGGGCACGGGCCAGGGGCTCGTCGTCGGCGTACGCGGACGGGAAACCGGACTTCTGGACGCGCTGCGCGGCGACCGTGACGGGTAGGGCCTGCCAGCCCTTCACCGAGAACAGGCCAGGGTTACCACCACGGCCCTTGAGAAAGCTCTCGACGGCGAAGCGGGGGGTGCGGATCTGCGCGGCGGTGCCCCATCCCATCGAGGGCCGCTGCTGGAAGTAGCCCAGGGAGTCGCGGTCGCCGTAGTCGAGGTTGCGTAGCCCTGACTCCTGGCTGGCGGTGGCCAGCATGACGACCAGGGCTTGGTCGTCGGCGCCGAAGCTGCGTGCGTGCCCGATCAACGCGGCCACGCCGGTGAGCTGGTCGCGGCTCATGCCGGCCATGCGCACGGTCACGTCGATCCCGCAGTCCACGTCCCCGGCCGGGAGCGCAGTCGTCGGGGCCGAGGTCGGCGCGCCCTCGGGCATGGCGCCCTCACCGCCGGCTCCGCCGAACGCGGCGAGCCCGACGGCGATGCCGACACCGCCGGCGACCAGGGCTGGCAGGAGTCTCACCGCACGCCACCGCCGACCACGACCCAGGTCCCGTCGGTGGGCCGGACCGGGGCGGTGAGCACGTGCCCGTCGGCCAGGGAGACCGTCACGTCGCACCCGCCCTGCAGGGCCGGGAGGGTGGTCCAGCTCGTGACGGTGGTCGCGGGGATCGCTGAGGTGTTGGCCTCGGCCCACACGTCGACGTCGGCGGGGGTGACGTACTGACTCATGACGGTCTGCGCCCAGGGGCGGGCCGGCTTGCCGCGGCCGGTCAGCCATGCCTGGGCGAAGGCGATGCCGAAGCGGGTGCACGAGTCGTTCTTGGGGCCGAGCTGCGTCGCCGTGGGGTGGGGGCTGGTCGCTGTGGGCGGGGTGCAGCCGCGCAGGCCGAGCACGGCCAGGAGCAGCACGGCTGCGGCGGTCGCGGCCAGGACGCGCCGCAGGCGGCGGGGGGTGTACACGAGCCAGCGCAGGAAGGTCATCAGGATGCCTCCGCCGGCTGGTCGTCGCGGTCGCGCCTGAGGCGACGCTCGATCGCGGCGGCGATGCGGGCGGCGGCGTCGGTGGTGTCGTCACCGATCGCGCGTCGGGCCAGGAGCTTGCGGCGCTTCCACACGGCCCGGCAGGCGCCGTAGACGAGGGCGAAGAAGAACAGGCGCACGTCGGTGTCGGCGGGGACCTGGATCGCGGCGGACAGCGCGCCGACCACGAACACCATGAACCCGATCACGGAGGCGACGGCGATCAGGGCGATGCGGGCCAGCTCGGCGACGTACCGGTAGGCGAGGTGCTGCACGGGGGGCACGAGCGTCAGCGCGACGATCCCGGGGAACAGGATCACCCCGGCCTCCAGGAAGAACCGGCACAGGCACAGGATCACGGTCAGGTGCAGGGCGGGCATGACGGCCAGCAGGCCGCCGAGGAGACCGAACGCGCCGTCGACGGGCCGGGAGCTGGTGTCGGTGCCGGCCAGCGCGGCGTACCCGATCGGGAACTCGTCCTTGATCTTGGCCGCGACGGCTTTGTACTCCTCCTTCTTGCGGTCGATGATCGCCTCGGCCTGCTTGGGGTCGGCCGCGATGGTGGCGGCCTCGGCGCGGGTCAGCGCGCCGGCCTTGTACAGCGCGGTCCCGTACTTGTCCGCGGCCGCGGTGTCCGCGCCGAACATCTGCCGGCGCCAGGTGGGAAGCAGGATCGAGTCGACCAGGACCGAGCCGATCGCGTCGGACACGCGGGTCGGGGCGTGCTCGCCGTCAGCGTCGGGCGGGGTCGCTCGGACGGTGTCCAAGGGCTGCGCGCCGGTGCCTTTGGAGGCGTTGGCGGCGGTGCTGGCCTGCGCGGAGACGCTGGAGATGGCGTTCATGACCGCGGCCGTGGCGCGTCCTACGCCCGCACCGACGGTCAGGCACCACACGGCTGCCAGGAGAGCACCGAAGATCAGCAGGCCGGCGCGGCCGGTCGTGGTGGCCGAGCCGGCGACGTCCCCGCGGTGGGAGCTCGCGGCGATCCACAGGCCCAGGGCCAGCCCCGAGATCCCCAGGAACGCGGCGAACACGTAGACGCTCTGCCAGGCCAGGGGCTCGGTGAACCGGGAGACGGCGCCCCACACGGCCGGGTTGTCGAAGGTGAACCGGGCGACCTGCACGGTGACCGCGATCACGTAGCTGGTGACGTCGTTCTCCCACGACGCCAGCGTGTTGGGGCCGTCCTTGAACGGCGTCTTCTGCTGGAGGGCCCCGAAGCAGCCCGGGTCGTACACGACCGGGTGCCACCCGCCATACCCGTAGGTGGCGTACAGGCCCCCGGTCTTGGTGGCAGGCAGCTCGTCGATCTGCCCGCCACCGTCGGAGGGCAGACCAGGGCTCGGGGGGCGCAGACAGTCGGTGCCGGGGATCGAGATGTCAGCCGGCGCCCGCAGCGGCACGGCGGCCGCGGCAGCGGCCGGGACCAGGACACCACCGGCGACGACCCCGGCCAGGGCGACGGCGGCCGCGACGCGGCGCATGGTCACCACTCCCCCATCGGCCCGCGGATGGCGCCGGCCATGCCGGGGGTCTGCGGGGTCGTGTACGTCGCCGACCGCATCGCCGGCTCCCACCAGGACTGGTCGACCGCGACGGTGGCGACCTGACCGGACCAGTCGCTCACCGTGAAGGTCCCGGGGCGCTGCGCGGCGATCTTCTGCTCCCACCCGCGCCCGGCCGGCAGGCCCATCAGGGGCAGCACGTCGGCGGCGTCGTCGGCCGCGGTGCGCCCGACGAACTTCGCCCCGATCAACGTGCTCACGTTCGGGTCCAGCCGCGCCAGCGTCGAGAACGTCTGGAAGGCCAGGATGCTGGCCGCGTTGAACTTCCTGCTGTCGTACATGAGCCGCATCAGAAACGGCGTGAAAGCCGACGCGCCGCCGGTGGTGATGCCGAGCTCGTCGCCGAAGAAGTACTTCGCGGCGCGGTCGGCCCAGATGGTGCGCTCGGCGTGCCGCAGGCCCAGCATCAAGATCGGCTCGCTCATCCGCTGCGCGTGGGTCCACTGGCCGCGGTCCTTCACGCCCTTGGGCGGGGTCTGCAGACCGGGGGCGGTGACGACGGTCATGCCGGCCGACGCGAGCTCGCGGGCCTCGGCGTCGGGGTCGATCCCCGCACCGGTGCGCGGGGGGAAGATCAGCCGGGCGTGCATGTCGGCCGCGGCCCGCAGCTCGCGGCCCAGGTCCCGGGAGACACCACCGGCGGCGTCCAGGGCGTCCAGGGTGTCCCAGGGGTTACCACCCCAGAACCCCGACGCGGTACGGACGGCCTCGGTGAGCCGCTGGGTCAGGCCCAGCCGGGGCGCCTGGGACTGGGTCTCGTAGGACAGCATCAGGCGCAGCGCCTCGACCTCCAGCAGCACGCGCTCGGTGTCGGCGACCACGACCGCGTCGGCATGCTCCGCGTCGCTGTCGTAGTCACCACGCTGCGGGACGGGCACCAGCAGGGAGGGCATGAGCACCCCGGCACGGCCACGGGTGATCGGCAGCTCGCGGTACTCGCCCCGAATCGAGGGCACCTGCTGCATCGACGCGGTCAGCCCCGACGGGTCGAACAGCGAACCGCGGATGCCCGAGCGGGTGCCCAGGTAGCACAGCAGCAGCGCGAGCGTGGTCTTCCCGCAGCCCGGCTCCCCACCGATCACGGTCAGGTTGGGTCGGTTCGCCCGCGAGCCGCCCCAAGCGTTGAACAGGTACGGGGTCGGCCACTGGTCGGGCTGGCCGAGGGGCCAGCCTGTCAGGTCCGGGCGCGGGCCGGTCAGGCTCGGGCGGCCCTGCGCGGCGAACGCGACCGGCACGGTGGTGATGTGCCCGACCAGGTCCCAGGACGCGCCAGGGGCGAAGCACTCCAGGTCGGCGGCCTGGGCGTACCCGTGCTCCAGGGTCATCCTGGCCTCACGCCTGGCGCGCTTGACGAGCTCGCGGGCGCGGTCCTCGGCCTCGTGGGCGGTCGCTCCCGACACGGCGTAGAGCACCTGCCCCACCAGCCGGCACGCGACCTCGGGACGCGCGTCGGAGATCTCCCGCTTGACCCGCTGGGCCGCGGCGAACGCATCCGCGTCGCCCAGCTCCTCGTCACCGTGACCGTGCTCGCGGTTGTGCTCGGTGATGGACTTGTTGATCCGCAGGCGCAGAGCAGCGCTCGGGGCCAGCGCCACACCGTCCAGGACGTCGAAGCACGCCGTCCACTCCACCGCGCGGTCCCGGTAGCTGCTGCCGTCGGGCGCCGGCGCGTCGTCCCCGGCCAGGGTCACCGACGCCGACCAGCCCAGCCACGGCACCCCCGTCGTCGCGTCACGGTCCAGGGCGTCGACGTGCCGCAGGACCGCGACGTGGCGGGTGACGGCATGCCCATCGACGATCGCGTCGACCCGAGAGGCCAGGGCGTAAGGGTCGGCGGTGACCTTGACCTCGCCGACTTCCCGGGTCGGGCAGCCCATCGCCCGGGTCGCGTCGTCCAGCCACACGAGGGCGTCCTCGTCCAGGGGCCGGGCCCCGGCGGTCGGGTCGCTCATCCGGTCGGTCGGCCGGTACCCGGCCAGGGTCTCGGTGACATCGGCGATACGCCGCCGCGCCGCCTCGACCTTGCCCAGCCGGTCAGCCGCCGGCACCGCCGCCAGAGCCATGGGCAGGTGCTCACGGTCGAGCTGCTGGGTGGTGATCCGTACCCCGACCACCACGCTCGTACGGCGGGCCATCGACGCCACGGCATACCCCTGGGCCGATTCCACGAGCTCGTCCCAGGACTGCGCGCCGGGCTGGTCGGCGGCCGGGTGCGGGTACGTGGCCCGCAGCCCCTCGGCGTACGCCGCGGCAGGCATCTCCTCGGTCACCCCGATCAGGTGCACCCGCGTGCCCGCCAGCGCGGCCCACACGCGGGCGTGGTCCACGCGGGAGATGTCCACCAGCTCGTCATGAGCACCACCGATGACGTCACCGGGCAGGCGGTACCAGGCCCACGTGCCCGTCGAGCTCACGCTCAGGTGCCGGTGCACGTACCGCAGCGGACGGCCGCTCTCCCCGGACTGCGCCGGACTGCGCCGCGGGCGCGGCCGGCGCAGGTTCGCCAGCAGACCACGAGGACCGGTTTCAGTTGCAGCGGACACAGGTGCTCCTAGAGACAGCATCAGGGTGAGAACAGGTCGTGGTGGGCGCGCTCAGGCGCGCGAGTGGCTGCGAGGTGGTGACCACGGGGGCTGCAGCGCGGGTCGTGGCGGCCTCACGCCGCAGGACCCACAGGTGGTAGCGCACGGGGTGCACGTGGTCGATGTGCCGGGCGATCGTGCGGGTCATGACGCCGGCCAGCGCTACCCCCAGGGGCAGCGCGGTGATCGTGGCCAGGATGATCGCGGCCCCGCCAGGAGCCACCAGGCCGTAGGCCCAGGTCAAGGCCATGCCCAGGAGCAGGACCAGGACGATGGCCAGACCGGCACCGAGCACCCAGATCTCCCCGCGCGCCTCGACGGGCAGCTCATGACCTACGCTCCCCCGCCAGATGAACACGGCGCGGTTCGCCCGGTTGTCGGTGCCGGTCCGCCCACCCATCAGCGCTGAATGACCGAGTCGACGAACCCACCGAACACCGACAGAGCAGTCGCCCCACCGATGATCACCGCCGCCGCACACACCAGCAGACCGATACCGAAATGACCGGCCTGATTACCGGCGTGCTTGACATTTCCCTTGCCCGACTGAGACATGATCATGATGCCGATGACCACACCGATCACCGTGATAGCCAGACCCGCGATCGCAAAGATCCCAGGCAGATTCAACGACGCCTTACCCGCAGGATCGGCAGGCTTCAGGCCAGGCACAACAGCCGCAAGCGCGACCGCCCGCGACGCCAGATAATTGAGCATTTCAATTCCTTTCAGAGGCCAACTGAGAATCCATTAATACCTCACACGTGAACGGTATTTAGTTACCAGTGAGTAGGCCTGCCCAAAGGAACCGGCACCGCGCCACAACGTGGTACAAGAGGCGCTCTCGCGACGGCGTGCACCGCGTCAGACAGCATGCGTAGCACCCGTATCACCTATGCGACCTGGGGTGATGTCTCGCACGTGTTCCTCTGGTGCGAGTGGTGGTACAGGTGTCAGGCTCGCCGTATGACCCGCATCACAGCGATCAGCAACCAGAAGGGCGGGGTGGGCAAGACCACCACGGCCGTGAACCTTGCCGGTGCCCTGGCCGAGCGGGGCGCTCGGGTGCTCCTGGTGGACCTCGACCCGCAGGGGCACGCGACGACCGGCGCTCTCGGGCTGGACCCGGCCCGAGGGCCGGCCACGCTCGCCGCCGCCTTGACCGGCCGGTGGTCTGGCGAGCTGCCCGAGCTGGTGCGCGAGCACTCGACCACGGCCACCGGCGGTCGCCTGGACGTCCTGCCCACCACGCGCGACATGCTCGGCATCGCCCGCGAGCTCGACCGGCTGCGCGGCCGTGAGCACCGGCTCGCCCGAGTCCTCGCAACCATGCCGGCCGGCACCTGGGACCACGTGGTGATCGACTGCCCACCCACCCTGGACGTGCTCACCGACTGCGCCCTGACCGCCGCCGACGGCGTCGTGATCCCCGTCCAGGCCGAAGACTCCTCCCTCGGCGCGCTGCGGCTGCTCCTGGCGCAGGTGGCCTCGATCCAGGAGGACGTACGCACCAGCGCCCTGCACCTGCACGGCCTGGTCGTCTCCCAGCTCCGCCGGCCGCCCTCACGCATCGCGACCTCGGTCCTGGAGCACCTGGAGCGCGTGCCTGACCTGCCCGTGCTCGCCACCATCCCCGCCCTGACCGTCGTCGCCGAGGCATGGCGCGCCGGCACCCCGGTCACCACCTACGCCCCCGACAGCGAACCCGCCACCGCCTACCACCAGCTCGCAGCCACCATCACCGGACAGGACTAGACCATGACCCCCCGCCGCACACCTCCCGCCGCACCCCGCACCGACGCCGACGACCTCCACGACGCCATACGACGCCTACGCCCCCGACACACCGACGACCCGGCGGACCAACCCCCGACGACCCCGACGACTCCCCCGAACAGACCAGACCACCCCATAACCACCCTCGATCGCACCAGCCGCACCCCACGCACCAGTGCGACGAGTAGCACCATTACCCCGACGATTCCCCCGACGACCCCGACGGCTCAAGCGTCGGGGTCAGCGTCGATGGTGCGCCGATCCTGGTACCTGCCCGCGGGCGCCGCCGACGAGCTCGCGGCCGCCGTCGACGAGCTGCACTGGCAGACCCGCCGCCCCAAGCACGAGGTGCTGGTAGCCGTCCTGCACGCAGGTCTGGCACACCTCGACCAGGCCCGCGACGCCCTCGACCGACCCGGCGACCACTCACCCACACACCAGTAGCACCAGGAACACCTGACGCACTGGTGAGACCAGTAGCACACCCCCACCCGACGACTCCCCCGTCGGCCCCGACACCCCAAGGGTCGGGTCCGTCGATCTCCACGACGCCTGCCCCTGACGCCCCGACTCCCCCGAACAGGCCAACTCAAGCCATAACCATTCGTTATCGCACTCGTAGCGATAGACGCACCTAAAGCACAAGTGCGACGGATAGCACCACCGTCCCTACGGTCTCCGACACCCGAGGCATCGAGGGCCGACCGGGGGAAGAGGTCGCCGCGTTCCGGCGACGACCTGTGGTCAGACCTCGGTGGAGGGGCGTCACCAGCTCGGCGGCGAGCCACTGGGTCACGGTCACGCCCTCGACGCTGCCGTCCTCCACCAGGTAGGTGCACCGCACCTGCCACGCCCCGTCGCCGCGGCGCCGCCAGGCGTGCGCCAGCCCCGGATGCCGCTGCTGCCCCTGAGCCCCGTCGACCGCTGCGACCCACACCATCCGCCGCTGCGGCGCCCTCAGCTCCCCGCCCTCCAGCGGCCCACCGGCCCCGCCCGCGGGCCGGTCACCCAGCGGGATTCCACGACGACGAGGCGGGGGAGGGACGGTCATCCCAGCAGCCTACGAAGACGACACGGCAACGTTCTCAGGCATGGGGGAGGGGGCGCCCTCAGGCGAGCTGAGGGCGCCGGTTCAGCTCCCCGAAGGGTCATCTCTCGCGGTAATCGTCATGGGGCGTGCGCGCCCGGTCCACAGGGCTTGTCGGGTGGCTGTCGTACGGGTGCGACGGCCCCACGATGAGTGCTGGCTCACCGCTCACCCGGTGGCCACCGGCACCCCGTGATCGGTGGCCACCGGATGGCCACCGGCTCAGGTCTGGCCACCGGCCCGGTGGCCACCTTGACCACCGGCCCTGACCTGGGGGATGTCGCCGGCGCTGGGGTGGCCACCGGCACCGAGAGTCGAGAGCGAGAGAGCGTCCCTACGCGCGCCCGCGCGCGGGCGCGTATACGCGCGCGCGAGGCCGAGGGTCCAGGCCCCCCCTGACCGGGGCCGGCCTGGCACCCCAGGGTCAGCCGCGGCGGGCCCGCGTGGTGCGCTTTGCGCGGGCGGCGAGGCGGGCCAGGGCGTGGGTGCGGTGGGCGGCGGCGGGGTCGACCGCGGCGACCTGGGCCGGACCCCATCCGGCCGCGGCGTACAGGGCCCGGCGGGAGGCGATGGTCTCGGCGTGCAGGGCGCGCCACACGGCCGGGTCGGCGTGCTGCCAGGTGGCTAGGGGCGTGTGCCCGGTCAGGACCGCGGTCCACGCGGCCTCCACCCGCTCCTCCAGGTCGTCGCCCTGGCCGTGCATCCAGGGCGACGCCGCCGTCGTCGATGGTGGGGCAGACCTCGTCGGCGGCCGCGGGATCCTGCACGTCAGCGGTCTCTTCGGCGAGGCGGTCGGTCTCGGCCTGCCAGGCGCTGGTGCGCACGATGGGCGGGCAGGCCGGGCAGGGCGCCACCACGAGTTGGCCCTGTGGGTTGGTGGTGGTGAGCCAGCCGTGGTCGCAGCCGGGGCGCCCGCACGGCTGGGGGCGGTGCAGCTCGCCGGTGGTGGTGTCGAGGGCGGCCGGGTCGAGGGTGTGGCACCAGTGGTGGACCAGCCCGCCAGGTGAGGTGACTTGCGCGGGTGGGGTCCAGCCGCGGTCGCGGTAGCCCTGCTCGACCGCGGCCAGCCACGCCGCGGCGGTCCACCCCGCTGCGGCGTACGGGGCCAGGTGCGCCGCTACGGCCCGCGGGCGCAGCCGGTGGCCCCAGGGGACCCGGGAGGCGATTTCTCGCGCCAGGGCGGCCCCCAGGGCTCTTCCCTGGCCTGTGACGCTCGCGGCGCGGCGCGGATTCGCCTGTCCCTTCGTGGTCTTCGGCTGCCTCGCCGCTTGCGGCGCCTCAAGGTGAGTAGAGGACAACGGGAGATGAGGGGAGAGTTGCGGTCCTCCGGGGTGGGGTACGTGGTCCACAGCCTTACCGCTGCCGGCGGCCATGACCTGGCCGGAAGCGGTGATGGTGAGGCGGCGGGCCAGGGCGATGCACGCCCGCAGGTGCGCCGGCGTGTGCGCGGCGTACACCGAGGACAGTCCGCGCTGGGACGCCCCGCCCTCGATCATGCGCCGGCGCTCCCCGTGAAGCCGCAGCAGCCGGCCCTCACCGGTACGCACCAGCACGCCCAGCACGCGGCAGGCGAGCCGGCACGCGCGCTGCACTGTCTTGGGCACGCACCCGAGCTGGCGGGCGATCCGGGCCCGGCACGCGACGCCGTCGCGGCCGGTCGCGGTGTCGGCGGTCGCGGTGACCAGCTCGATAACCCGCATGAGCAGATCGGCGCTCATCGCGTCTCCGCGCACGGGGGAGCGCAGCACCCCGGCGTCGGCGTGGGAGTCGATCAGCAGTCGTACTCCCGCCAGCCACGCCGCCCTGTCGTCCCAGGCCACGACCCCGGCGTGAGCGCCCGGCGCGGGCACGCCGCGCAGCCCGACGCCCCGACGCGCCGGGACGGTCTCCAGACGAGCACCACGCACCGGGGCGGTCATCACCCACGCACGCAGACCATCCGGCGACGACGCCCCGACCAGCCCCGACACGCCCCCGACAAGGACGGCGTCGGAGGCGGCGGGGGAGGCGTCGGGGTCGAGGCCTCCGCCCGTCCGGGTCGACGCCGGCACGTCGGCCGTCCCGTCGGGACACCGACGGGACGGGCTCTGAGCAGGGGAGACGACCGACGACCAGGCGACTACGCGGGGCGACGAGGTCGCCCGGACGGGTGCAAGATCATGTGTGTCGGTAGACGGCCCCCCCAGGGGGGGACGTACCATGGGGGCGACCTCCTTGCTTTCTCTTCTTCATTCGGAAGGGATCAGGGGAGCCACACGACCTGACGTCAGCCGCCAAGCAGAGACAGGTCTTGTGGTGGATACGTAACGACGGTCCGCCCGCTAGGGCGGGCCGTCGACGTATGTAGAGCGCTACCCGGTCAACGGAAGCTCCTCGTGCTGGCGCCGGCGGCGCGGACGACCGCCCTTGCCCTTGGGCAGGGGCTCGGAGTATCCGAGCATCCGCAGCTCGAAGAGCTCTTGCACCGTCAGGCCCTCGGCCTGGGCCTCGACACGCAGACGATCGCGGTCAGCCCGGGACATGCGGAACATGATCCCGGCCTCACGAGTACCGAAACGTCGATCAGGCATAGGGACATCAGACCACCCCAAGGCGCGGATATCCGTGTACCTGGCGGCGTGTCGCGCCACGACCTTGCAATCGGTCACGCTGCGCCTCGTGCGGTCTGGCTCAGCGTGTAGGCGCCGGTGTGGGTGTCCCGGATGATGAGGCCGGTGTCGGTGATCTCGGCCAGTAGCCGGCGCACGGTCGATCGGAGGCAGCTCGACGGCGTCGACGATCTCGGGTGTGCTCAGGGGCCGGTCGGCTCGGTAGAGCGCGTCCATGATCGCGATCTTGCGGGTGGTGGCCTGCTCGGCCGCGGCGGCCTGGGACCCGCTCAGGCGTCGGGAGGCGAGCTCGTCACCGACGACGTCGGCCGCGTCGGCGGCGGCGGCGTCCAGGCGGGCGGCGAGGGCGTCCAGCCCGTCGAGGGACCCGGCCGACACGTCGACCTCGACACGTCGGTCGACCTCGACGGTCGGGGCGTCGACCTCGACGGGGGGAGCGTCGACCTCGACGGCGGGAGCGTCGTCGGCGTCGTAGGCGGCCAGCGCGGCGGCCATCTGCTCGGCGGCGGCGACGCCGGTGACCCGGGTCGGGTAGGCAGGGCCGGCAGCGACTGCATCGGCGCCGTCCAGGCCGCGGGGTGTGTGCTCGGCCAGGAGCGCGGTCACCTTCTGGTCGTCGGCGTAGCGGACGCGACAGGCGGGGGCGAGGACCTTGCCGCGGCGGATGATCGCACACCAGCCGGCCTCGGGCGGCAGCGCGCGCAGGTCGACCGACGCCGCCGAGGACGAGCCTGTGAGGGTGTTCGCGGTCCCGTCGCCGGGGCGGTGTCCGACCAGGGAACCGCCACCGGCCATCAGGCCGCGCATCTTGCGCCCGCCGATCAGGTCGTCACCCATCGGGTCCTGGGTGGACTGACCGACTCGGACGCCGAGCTTGCGGCCTTCACGGCCCAGCTCGAGGACCATCTCGATCTCGATCTTCTTCTTGGCGCCCTCAAGTGCGCGCAGGACCGTGGTCGCCTCGTCGAAGACCACGGACAGGATCGGGTCCTTCTCCTGGGGGCCGCGCCACCGGGACAGCCCTACCCGGGCCCGGGAGTCCTTGCGGGCCCGCATGACGGCGTGCGCTGCGCGGATGACCGCGCACCATTCCTCGATGCCCTCGACGGCCCACCAGTCGCACGCTCGTGCCAGGTGCGCGGCCGAGGTGCCGGCGCCACCGTCGATGTACCAGACGACCTCGCGGCGGGCCATCACCCCGGGCAGCAGCATCGCGACCAGCGTCACGGACTTGCCGCCGCCGGTCGTGCCGAAGATCGCGAAGTGCTCCACACCATCGGCATTGTGCAGCGCGGTCCGCACCGACTCACCGGCGGGGGTCACGGCAAGGTCGATGGTGCCGTCCTCGCCGAGGTCGGGGCCGGTCCACTCGGCGGCCACGGTCTCCAGGTGCCGGCCGGCGGTGATGGTCACCAGGACCCGGGACACGTCGTCGCGGATCGTGTCCAGGCGCACCATGCCGTGCCCCAGGCCAGGAAGGGCGCGCTCCAGGTAGCGGCGCAGGTCGTCACCGGTGGCGGTCTCGGCGTGCACGCCAGGCCCGAGACGGACCTGCATCGCGATCGTGCCGGGGTGCGGCTCGCGGACGGTGGCAGGGTCGATCGCCGATCCCAGCAGCGCCGTCGGGCCCTGCACGCCGATCGTCAGCGGCCACGCCTGGACCAGCGCGGCCGCGGCCGGTGACACCTCGACCGCCTCGACCGGTTCGGGTGCGGGCCTGGACACCGGCGGCGTCGGGGCCCGTCGGGGCCGACGCCCGGCCACCCAGGAGTAGGTCTGCGCGCCGGTGAGGGTGGCCAGGGCACCCAGCCCGGCAGGGTCCAGGTGCCACCACCCGGCGGCCGCGCCCGTGGCCCACGCCGCGGCGCCCGTCGCGCCGGCCGCAGCGGTCGCCCGCTCCCGGCCGCTGAGCCAGACCCGGCCGGCGACACGCTCGGGCGCGAGCTGGGACCCGAGCGCCGCCGCGGTGGCCACGATCCCGGCGGTCGCCGCCGTCGTGGTCGGGTCAGCGGCCACCGCGGCCACGAGCACCCCCGCCCCCATGAGCGGGGCGAGCTCGGCCCGGTGGCGCCACGCGACGCGACGCGACGCGGTGACCACCCGCCCCGACGGCCGCCGCGTCGGGGGCCGTCGGGGGCCGTCGACGACGTCACCGACCAACGCCACCGCAGCCGTCGGGGCCGTCGCGTCGGGGCCCGTCGGGGTCAGGACCGGCAGTCGAGGCGTCGACGGCGCGTAGCCGTCACGGCGGGCGCGGCCCTCGCGGGCCTCGGGGCTGGCGTGGGGGCCCAGGCCGTACTGCGGGTGGCTCGGGTCCTCCCAGATCTTGCGGACCATGCGACTCATCTCCTCTGATCGGTCGTGCTCGGTCTGTGCCCCGGCTCGGTCACGAGCCGCGCCCACCCATCGGTGAGGGCCGGGGCCGGCCGCCCGCAGGCGGCCACCATCAGGCGGCGTTGAAACCGCGGGTGTCGCCGTAGGCGCCGTGCTCGGCCAGGACGTCGGCCAGGTCCTCGGCCCGCTCGATCGCCCGGTGGATGCCCTCCAGGGCCTCCAAGATGCCCTCGGCGTCGACCAGCGCCTCGGTGGCCTCGCTGACCTCGGCCACAGCACGATCCAGGTCAGCGGTGCCCCACTCGGCCGATCCCCACCGCTCGGGCAGGTACTCCCCCCACGCCCGCACCGCGGCGACATACTCGCTCAAGACCTCCATCAACGCGGCCGCCCGGTGAGCCTCGGCCCGCACGTCCGCCAGGCTCGTCAGCTCGGTCTGCCCCATCTGCGTGGCCGCACGCGACCCGTTCTCCGCCGGGCCGAGTCCCCGGCCGTACTGCGGGGCGTACTGCGCAGACTGCTGCTGATGCTGCTGCTGCTGGTGCTGGTGCTGCGGGGGGTACTGCTGGGGCTGCTGCTGACGTCGGGGTCGGATGTTCATGACGTTCTCCTCATCGGTGTTGCCGGGGCCCGCGGGCGCGGGCTCCGGAGGGTTCTCGCCGGCCACGGACGTGGCCGGGGTACGGAGGGCCTGGGCGCGGCGCGCGTCCGCGCCCATGTCCCAGGCGGTCTCGTCGATGCCCTCGGGCACGACGGCCTGGGCGCGGGTACCGGACCAGGTGTCGGTGTAGGACTGTGCGGCCGCGGCGCGGCGCTGCCGCCAGGTGCCCGGCACCAGGCACCAGGTCACGACCGCGAACGTGCCCGCCAGGCCGGCACGGGCCACCACACGGGCCCGGCCGGTCAGGTCACGGCCGGCCGCGCGACGAGCTCGGGCGGCGCGCACACCCTCACCGGCGCCAGCCCGCCAGCCGCGGCCGCCCACCGCGCCGGCGGCGGCACCGGCCAGCCCACGGGTCAGGGCCAGCGAGAAGGGGTCCGGGGCCACGGTCAGATAGGTCAGCAGCAGCAGCAGCGGGATCATCGGCCCATCACCGCCATCAGCGCAGCATCCATGCCGCCCCCGGCCGCCGACGCGGCCGCGGCGGCCACAGCACCGAACGAGCCAGGCGCGGCCGCCATCAGCGACGGCAGCACCAGCCCGACCAGCACCAGCCACTCAGGCACCGGCAGCACGTCCTCGCTGGTCAGCAGCGCCGCGGCCCACCAGGCGCCCAGGCAGACGACGAGCGTCATCCCGGCGACCGCGGCGAAGGTCGCCGCACCGAGCACGCCCGCCAAGGCGCCCAGGCCCCCGGCCGCCCAGGCCACCACGGCACCCAGCCAGCCAGCAGCCAGGACCATCCCGGCCAGCAGGTACAGCACCGCCGCTCCCCGCACGAGCACGGCATCGACCACCGGTGAGGTCCACCGCATCAGCCACAGACACCCGGTGGCCAGACCTGCGAGCAGAATCCACGACATGACGGCCCCCTACGCGGCGTCGACGGCGGCGCCGTCACGGTCGGAGTCGGGGTCGGTGAGCGCGTCGCCGGCCAGGTGCAACCGCGTCTGCCCAGGAAGCGGGTCAGCAGTGATCTCCGCGACCATGTCCCGAACACCGCGGACGGTCTCGGCTCCGCCACCACCCAGGTACGCGCGCACCTGAGCCTCGGACGGGGCCGGCGCCAGCTCACCCGCACGGATCGCGTCAGCGACCCGAGGAGCCAGCTCCAGCATCCGGGCCGTCACCACACGCCCCGCAGGACGGGGCGCCCACACGTACGCTGGCGCCCCCTCAGGGGCTACCTCGACGGGCTCCGACGACGGCACGTCATCAGCGTCGTCGGCCTCGACGGCGGCCATCGTCAGGACCGGCGCAGGAGCGGACACGCCCACCGCGACGTCGTCATAGACCGGCACCGGCGACCACACCGGGACCTCGTCCCCATCAACCTCGACGGCAGGAACGTCGGGGAAAGCGTCGGGGGCGTCGATCTCGACGGTCGAGGCGTCGTCGCGGGCCGGCGTCGGAGTCGGGCCGCCCAGGGCGATCAGGGCGGCCGTGGCCATGACGGCCAGGCCGTCGATCGCCAGCGGGCCGACGGCCGCCACGACCGGGTCCTCGCCGTACGCAGCCAGCAGACCGGCCATGTGCCGGTAGGACACCAGAGCGGCGACGACAGCGACCAGACCGACCCCGGCCCACCGCACCAGCGCCCAGGCCCGCCCAGCGGGCCACGGGATGCGCGTCAGCAGCTCGACCGCGACCAGGACCAGCACCGGCCACACGACCGACGCCACGACCGCGCCCACC
The DNA here is from genome assembly GCF_022568795.1 of Arsenicicoccus dermatophilus. Taxonomy (NCBI): domain Bacteria; kingdom Bacillati; phylum Actinomycetota; class Actinomycetes; order Micrococcales; family Intrasporangiaceae; genus Arsenicicoccus; species Arsenicicoccus dermatophilus. Next base: position 30,556 of record NZ_JAKZHU010000006.1, read on the forward strand.
GACGGGGCCGAGGCGCAGACGTAGGCGTGACCGATGTTCGCGGCGATCGAGCAGCCCAGACCCAGCACCAGCGCCGCTACGGCGACGGCTCGGGCCCCCGGGCGCGTGCTCGCGGCGTTCATGCCGCCACCGCCTGGACATCCCCGTCGGCCTGGGCAGCCTCAGAGCGAGGATCGAACCGACCAGCGCCGCGCGCTGCTCCTGACCACGGATGCGGACCAGCGCGCGCAGCTCGTGCTCAGCACGCCCACCCCACACGCCATAGCCCTGCTCGGACAGCACCGCCCACGTCAGGCACTCCGCCATCACCGGACACCCCTGGCACGCAGCACGCGCCCGGGACTCCCGCACCCGCCGCGTCACAGAACCCCGCGGCTCGGGCGACTCACCAGGAAACCACGTCTCGTCATCAGGCCCGGCAGCCGCGCACAGGCCCTCAGCCGCCACACGCAGCCACAGCCGATCCAGATCAGGCACGCTCATGCCGCCACCGCCCCACGCGCCAGGCCAGCCAGCCCCTCGGCACAAGCCCCACACGCAGCCACCGGTGCCATGGCCTCAGCCACCACCACGCGCGTAGCAGCAGCCCCACCACAGGCGACGCACTCGACAAGGTCCCGCACACGCATCGTGGGGTGACCACCGTGATGCAACCCGTCGTGGATCGTGGCGAGCATCCGCCCCTCTACCTGGTTCCTGCACGAGTACGCCGGCAGCTCGCACAGCGGACAACGAACCTCGGTCATGACTTCCCCTCTCATAGGCGTACTAGAACGCAACCGTATGCGTACTAGTACGGTCCGTCAAGAGGAAGCGAAGCGGAAGTCTCCACACCCTCATGCCATGCTGAACGAACTGGTCGACCAGCGACCGGCACGACGGACGCTCTCGCCGTACTCGATGACGGTTCCGGCTTCGTCGAAGTACCAGTTGTGCGAGATGAGGACAGCCTCCCCGCGCTGCACCCCTAGGCGAACCGAGCTCTCCTCATCAGCAGGCGCAGCACATACATCTTCACGGCCGCCAGAAACCGCACGTCCCGTCCGCTCAGCAGCCAGCGCGAACGTGCCGACAAGCACTCGCTCAGGCACCACCAACTCTGGCGCCACAGATGCCAGCTCGCCGGGAAGCCACGACACCGACCAGGCGACAGGGTCACCTTGGCGGCGCGTGATTCGCTCACGTCGAACCACGGGTGCGCCACTCACCAACCCAAGCGCGTCGGCTACGTCCTTCGCTGCAGGCACGAGCCCTGCCGCGACGATCTCGGCCACCTCGCCATCACGGTAGATGTGGCCTGTTCCACGGACATGACGGCTTCGCCCTTGCGCGCCATGACCCACGGAGGCCCCCTTGCTGGCAACGACAGTGCCGACGCCAGGTATTGCCTGAATCAGCCCACGCTGCCGCAACTCGCCGTGCGCCTTGGTGGCGGTAGCCATGGCCACGGACCAGTCCGCGGCCACCTGTCGCACCGAAGGAACAGAAGCCCCCTCGGCAAGTCGACCAGAGAGGATATCCGCCTCGATAGCGTCGGCGATCTGCAGATACGGAGGGCGGTCCCGAGTCACCTCCGGTGGCATTTTGTCTCCTTCGTCAGAAAAGGGTGTGCGTACTAGTACACCATATCTGACGTGGGATGTTGCGACTACTCAACCGCCTAGTCCTCGTCTCGCCGCCAAGCCCGGTCGAAGTGGGCGAAGGGTGATGCGTTCACCTGATCGGCCACAGCACGATCGGCTTCGGTCGGTTCATGCCCTGCCGCCTTGGCGGCGGTGATACGGCGGTGGGCAGCCTGGACAATCTGTGGGGGGATGGCCTGCTCAGTCATGGTCAGCTCCACTTCTCGCCAGTGATGCGCTCGTAGATGTCGACGTAGCGGGCGCGCGTCTCGCGCACCACCTCGTCCGGGATAGCAGGGCCAGGAGCGGTGCGGTCCCATCCGGTGAGGGTGGACGACCAGTCCCGCACGTACTGCTTGTCATAGGCGTGCTGGGGCCGTCCAGGTTGCCACTGGTCTAGCGCCCAGAACCGCGATGAGTCAGGTGTCAGCACCTCATCAGCCAGCACCAGGCCGCCGTCAGGTGAGCGCCCGAACTCGAGCTTGGTGTCCGCGACGATGACTCCCCGATCGCGGGCAATGTCGGCGCCTCGTCCATAGATAGCGAGCGTAAGGCGCTCCAACTCGTCAGTCGTGTCCGGGCCGATAAGCGCCACCACGTCGTCGCGGGTCATGTGCTCGTCATGCTCCCCTTGCGCTGCCTTGGTGGATGGTGTGAACACTGGGGCAGACAGACGTGATCCCTCATCGAGACCAGCAGGAAGGCGGATGCCTGATACCTCGCCAGTCGCTCGATAGGACTCCAGCCCTAGACCCGCTAGATACCCACGAGCGATGCACTCAACTGGGATGATCTCGAGACGTCGACACCGAATCGCGCGCCCCGCCCACTCGTCTGGCACGTCCTCCGAGATGACGTGATTGGGCACCAGGTCTTGGAGCTGCTGGAACCACCACAGGCTGAGCTGGGTCAAGATGGCGCCCTTGTCGGGCACGGGCGTAGGCAAGATGACGTCGTAGACGCTGACCCTGTCAGAGGCCACGAGAACTAGATCCTCGCCGTCCTCGTAGACGTCACGGACCTTCCCTGAGTGCAAGAGCTTCACGGCCACTGTTCTAGCACACCGTCTGCCGTCGCCTACATGCGGAGATGACGGCTTAACGTCGGACGGCTCACGCCGATGACGCGGGCGGCGGCAGCGATGGACTCTCCATCAGCTACGAGCTGACAGGCGATGCGTAGCCGGTCAGGGGTCATGACGGTAGGGCGGCCGCCTCGGCGGCCGGCGGCGCGGGCTGCCGCCAGGACGGCTCGGGTGCGCTCGACGATGAGAGCCCTCTCAGCCTCGGCCAGGACCACGAGGACGTACAGGGTGATCCGGTCGGCGACGGGGTCGGTGGTGTTGATCTGTTGACGGGTGGCGCGCAGTCCGACACCGCGGGCGGTCAGGTCGTCGACGAGGGCGGTCAGGTCGTCGACGAGGGCGAGCAGGTCGTCGACGAGGGCGAGCAGGTCGTCGACGAGGGCGAGCAGGTCGTCGACGAGGGCGAGCAGGGAGGCCCCGACACGACTTAACCGGTCGACGGAGACGACACGAGCTCTCCAGCTTCGAGGTCGGCAACCAGAGCGTCCAGGGCCGGCCGCCGGCCCGCGCCGGAGGTCGTCTCGGTGACGACGTCATGGACGCCGGCGGCGCGCAACTCGCGCACCTGGGCGCGTACGTCCTGACCCCGGCTCGAGACCCGGGCGTATCCGACGACGCGGCCGGCCCGCCGCACGTCGGCGTCGTCGGGGTGTGGTGCTGGAAGGGGAGACGTCGGAGAAGTGCTATTCGTCGCACTAGTGCGAATAGTGTTTTTGGTGCGAGGGCGGGTGGTTATGGGTTGGATTGGTCTGATCGGGGGGTGTCCCTATGTTCTTCGTCAAGCGGTGAGGGGCGTGGGTGCGGGCGCTGGGGCGCGGTAGGTCTCGTGGTTGCGGAGCATGGCGTGCAGGACGTCGCAGCGTCGTCGGGCGAGGCAGATGAGTGCGGCGTTGTGCTTCTTGCCTTGGGCGCGTTTGCGGTCGTAGTAGGCGCGGCTGACGGGGTCGAAGCGCAGGGCCGCAAACGCGGATAGGAACAAGGCTCTCTTGAGGTGCTTGTTGCCTGACCTGGAGGGGTGCTCCCTGCGGATGCTGGTGCCGGAGCGTCGCGTGACGGGGGCCAGGCCGGCGTACGCGGCGAGGTGTCCGGCGGTGGGGAAGGCCGAGCTGTCACCGACGTCGAGCAGGATCCGGGCTGCTGTCCTGACTCCGACGCCGGGCATCGAGGTCAGGACCTCGGCAAGAGGGTGGGCATCGAGGACTTTCTCGACCTGGGTGGCCAGATCGGCTCGTTGGGCCAGGGTTGTGCGCAGCGTCGCGGCCAGGTGTGGCAGGACCTGCTCACCGGCGGTGGTGCCGGCCACGACCACGGTCTGCTCGGACAGGGCCGCCATGATCGCGTCGGTGAGCTCGCCCGCGCCACGGGGGTTGGCCTTGGTGATGACGCGTGCCAGGCGTGCGCGCCCGGCGCGGGTGATGCCTTGCGGGCCGCCGAGGTGTTCCAGGACGGCCAGGCCGGCCTTGGTGGCGATCTTGGGTCCGAGGACTCGTTCGAGGGCGGGGTGGAACTGGGTGAGCAGGCCACGGATCCGGTTGCTGAGGCGGGTGGCTTCGGCGGCGAGGTCGTCGTCGAAGCCGACCAGGACCTTCAGCTCGGCCAGGGCCTCTTCGCCGACGTCCACGCGGCGCAGGGTGTGGGGCATGGTGCGGGCAGCGTCGGCGATGATGAACGCATCGCGGGCGTCGGTCTTGGCGTTGCCCGGGTGCAGGTCGGCGATGCGGCGCATCGCCAGCCCAGGCAGGTACGCGACCGCGATCCCCATCGAGCGGGCCACTGCGATCGGCAGGGCGCCGATGGTGTTGGGCTGGTCAACGATCACCAGGACCCGACCCCGGGCGGTCAAGGTCGTGAAGAGTTCTTCCAGCCGTGCCTGGTCCTGGGGTAGGGCCTTGTCGAAGACCTTGTTGCCCGCGCAGTCCAGGGCGCAGGCGTGGTGGTCTTGCTTGCCAACGTCCAGCCCGCACCAGATGTCGTAGCCGATGTCCTCGCTCATGACGGTGACCATCCTTGCATCGCAGGACCGGTCGCCAGGCTGTGGTGAAGCGTCAGCTGCCGGCACCCACGTTACGAAGAGACCTCATCTTGGGCCGTGTCCCTATCAGCGGTCAGACCGACGCCACCAGGCCCGGTGACAACACCCCCCGGATCATGGAAGAGACAGGGGCGGTAAGTCATGCCGGGCCCGGCGACCGTGACCCCGCACCGCGGGGCCACCAGCAAGGTAACGGGGGGAGACGTTGGGGGCTGGGCCGTCAGGGGTGTCAGGGCGGGGCCGCGGGTGCGCGTCGTCATGGACGTCACGGTGCCACTGCAGGACCGCCTGATCGCTCATGGGTGGGCCGACCTGCCCGCCGCGGTCGCTCACGCCCGCAAGCAGGACTGGACATGGGGCCGCCTGGCCCGCGAGCTCGATTACTCCCAGCAGGCGCTGACCCGCCGCGGCCGCGCAGCGGGCCTGGACCTGCCCACCCAGTACGGACGCCCCGGGGCCACCCGGGCCTTCCTGGACGCCGCCGCCGAGCACGCCCGCACCCACGGCGGCCTGCACGACACGACGGGGCGCCTGGCCCGGTGGCTAGGGGAGCCGCCGCCACATCGCCCACCAGGAGAACACCCCCTCGCAGACCACCCTCGCCCTGGACCAGATCGACCCCCGCTGGCGCGACCCACGCCGATAGACCCACCCCGCACGACTACCGGGCCCGACCGTGCAGGATCGCCCGGGCCTGGGTGCTGGACAGGCCGACGGCGCGGCCCGCGGCTGCAGGGGACAGGCCCTGATCGGTGAGGTCGCGCAGCCGGGCTGCCCGGGCGGCGGGGTCGGCGGCCCACGCGGCGCGCTGGGCGCGTGCCAGGTCGCGTTGGTGGGCCAGGAGGCAGGCAGCGCAGGGCACCGGGGCGCGGGGGACGGCCGGGACCGGGACCGGTGCGGAGCAGACCGGGCACCGGGGCCGGGGATGCCGTGTCGCGCTCACACCCACCAGCATCTCAAGAACAGGAGGTTCATCACAGACTACTGTGGGTAACAGGCCACTCGTAAGCCGCCTGCCGGCTCCGCGCATGGTGTCCGTCGAGGGCACCAATGCGAAGGAGTGACGCCGTGTGCCAGTACGACAGTCGGTGCAAGGTGCGCAAGCATCGACGTGGGACCGTGTGCGCCTACACCAGGACCAGCGGAAGCGGACGGCGGGCGCCGCGACGCTTCCCGTCGCCCAGCCAGCCGGGACCCCTTCACCCGTTGACGACGAGCGGGTCGGCCCCTGGCGCGGACGCTGGCCCCCACCTGTCCGGCGGCCGGTACGCGCGTGCTGGCGCGGGCAGCGGCCTCAGCCTGGGCGACGTGATCGCTCTGGTGATCTGGGAGCGGTTACACGCCGTGACCGGCATGTGGGGCATGGTGATCGTCGCCGTCCTCGTCGTCCTCCCGTTCGCCGTGGCTGCAGGGTTGTCGCGGCACTGCACTGCATGGAACGACACGGTGAAGGGGCGGTGCGCCAAGGTCCGCCCCCAGCCCTTCCGCCGCTGCGAGGTGACCACGCATGGACGTTCCGCGCAGCTCCTGACCGCGCACGAGGTCGGCGCGGTGATCGCGTTCGTCCTCGGTCTGCTCGGAGTATGGGTGCTGTTCGCGCCGTGACGGCCTGTCCGGCAAGGGCGACCGCGACGATGTGACCTGCACGGATGCCTGGTGGGCGGACCAGCGCCCGCCCACCAGGATCCTTACCGCGCGACCTTCACCACTGCGTTGTCCATGGGGCAACGCCAGCAGTCCATGTCGTAGACCGCGTCCGCGTCGTGCTCATCGCAGTGCGGCAGTGGGGTCGTGCCGTCTTCGTTGGGGGTCATGATGACTCCTCTGTGCAGGCAGAGGAGACGACTCCAAGTGGGTTTTCTTGAAGAAGTTGGTATCTTCGGCGAGAACCTGTAGAGTCAGTCTAAAGTTTAGTTTCACTCTGAACTCCTAACTCAAGAGTCGTCGGACTCTGCGGTTGATGACTCTCAGGGCGCGAGCACGCACTGAGAGTAGCTAGACTTTTGCCTAACTTAGATAGTTAAGCCAACTAGGCGCCTCCCGGGCAAGGGATGGCGTCTAGTTGGCTTAATCGTTATAAAGAAGTTACCGTTTCTTTACCTACTGAACGGTAGGGCTTGCCGCTCGGTCCCTGTTGATGGGTGAAGCGGCGGGGGTGGCTCGTGGCGGACGCTTGTCTGGGCGCGGCTGAGCGAGGCCGGCCACGCGGGAGCGCTCTGACCTGGCTGCCGGCCAGGCCGACCGTGCGGTCGGGGGCCGGCCCGAAGTCGATGAGCACCGCGTCGGGACGCTGCGGTCCTTCGGTATGAAAAGCGGTTGGGGTACACCCCAGACGCCACATCCTCGTTCGGGTAAACCTGCAGGTCGCGTACGGCATCTAGGGTCGCTTCCGGGTTTGTTGCCGTCGTGTGTCGTAGGGTCTAGAGGCATGGCGCTCAATGGGCAGGTCGTGGGGTACGTGCGGGTGTCGAGCGCGGGTCAGCACCTGGATCGGCAGATCGTGGCGGTGGGGGAGGTCGACCGCCTGTTCACCGAGACGGCGTCGGGTGCGCATGGCAGCGACCGTCCGCAGCTGCGGGCCCTGCTCGCCTACGTCCGCGACGGGGACACGGTGCGGGTGGCGTCGATCGACCGGCTCGCGCGGTCGGTGGTCGACCTGGAGGCCCTGGTGGACGAGCTGACCGGGCGTGGGGTGACGGTGGAGTTCGTGGACCGGCACCTGGTGTTCGAGCCGGGCCGGGAGGACGGGCATGCGGTGTTCCAGCGGCAGGTGATCGCCGCGGTCGCCCAGCTCGAACGCACCATCCTCAAAGAACGTCAGCGCGAGGGCATCGAGGCGGCGAAGGCCCGCGGTGTGTACAAGGGCCGGCGGCCGGCCCTGACCCCGGACCAGGTCGCCCAGGTGCGGGCCCGGCATGCGGCGGGGGAGACCATGGTCGCCCTCGCCGCCGCGTACGGGTGCTCGAGGAGGGTGGTCTTCGACGCCGTCCACGCCCGCGGCATCTACGCGAGCGTGGCGGGCGGGAAGACGCCCGTGTTCCAGGCGCCGGCATCGAGCAGGCAGGAGAGTGGCCGGATCGCCTCGCTGTGATGGGTCACGGCCGAGTTCCGACCGGTGGGCGAGTGACGTGGGGTGTTCACGCGGATACGCTCAAATGGACTAGATCTAGTATGTCATCAGCCAATATTCGCTAGATGTGGTGCTTGTGTCGGGGGTGTGTCGGTGGGACGTTCTACGCTTCCCCCAGAAGCACCAAGCCCCGACAGCCTGTCGGGGAGGTGGCTGTCGGGGCGAGGCTCTACGGGCTAGGTAGGCCCACCACGGTAGCTGCGGTTGAGTGCTTCGGGAACGTCCGCAAGGACAGGAAGCGAGGCAGACATGCCAGCGCGTAGTGCAAGGACCGGCAGGTTCGTCACCCCGAAGACGGCGGCCAACAACCCCCGCACGACGGTCACGTCGGCGGGATCGTCCAAGGCGCGGGGGTACCGCAGCGCCATCACCGGCAGGTTCGTGAAGCAGACCACGGCCACACGTCACCCGGACACCACCATCCGCGAAGGCGGCGCCTGATGGAGGTCTACGTCGACGAGGAAGCCTTTCGGCAGGTCGCGGACCAGGTGGTCGCTCAGGGCGTCGCGGACACCCAGCAGCGCCTGGACGCGGTGTTCGAGCAGCATCACGGCGAGCCGGTCGAGCAGATCCAGAACGTGCTGGACGCCGAGCTGGGCCAGGCCTCTATCCAGTGGGACGAGGCCCAGGTCAAGCAGTTCGCTGCCTACATCGCGGCGGGGACCCGGGTCCAGCTGAACGCGGACTGACCCGACGACGGGTCGCAGGCCGGCGTCGGGCTGGGCTCGATGCCGGCCTGCGGTCCTGGCAGGCGCGTCCCGGAGCCCTGGTTCACGATCGGGGTTGAGGTGTGAACCGGGCTGCAGGGGGTATGAACCGGGATGTGGAGGCGGTCGGGTTGGGTGAGGGCTGGTAGGTCCTGTCGCGCACGTGAGCGCGTAGAGCGGCGGGGGTGCACGTGGTGTTGCCTCGCAGGATCTGGTCGAGGGAGTGGCCCTCGATGTGGTCGTGGACGGACAGGCGTGCCAGGGGTGTCTTGGTGGCGATGGCGTAGGCGTCGCGTATGGCGTCGTAGAAGGCTCGCTGCTTCCAGCGGGGCAGTGCCTCGGGGGCGTCCAGGTCGGGGTCGAGGGCGGGGCCGAACATCAGTTCTGTGGACTGGTTCGTCCGGCTGTTGGGGCTGAAGCAGATCTTGTAGCAGGCTTGTTGGTAGCGGTCGCAGTAGCCGGAGTAGGTCTGGGTCCAGGGCAGGGCATCGGCCCAGTCGTCGTCGAGGGTGCGCTTGCGGTAGCGGTTGAAGTGATGTTCCTCGTCGAGCTCGACCAGCACGCCGTCCAGGGCCATGTCCCATCCCCCGGGGGCTGCCTTGTGCGCGGGCAGGGTTCCTCCCAGGTCCTGGTAGGTCTGCTCGAGGGCTCCTGTGAGGTCTCCCAGATCCTGCATCTTGGGCCAGGCTGGTCGGGCGGTCTCGGTCATGCCGGCCGCGACGAGCAGCCGGAGCAGTTCATTCTGACGATCACCAGGGTTTCCCATGAAGGGATGCTGCTCCCCGTGATCGGCCTGCTAGTGGGAGTCAACTGAAACATGGCGCCGAAGAACTAGACCACCGCTGCTTCCCACACGGGCGAGGCGGGTGCTCAGGCGAGGTGTGTGGGGGTGTCGGGGTGCCGGTCTTTGGTGGCGGTGACGGCGGTGGTGATGGCTTGCGGGCTGGGGAGCTGGTCGCGCAGGTCGTCCGGCAGGGCGGTGTAGGTGACCGCTGCCATGGGCCCGGTGACGGTGCGCAGGGC
>NZ_JAKZHU010000007.1 GCF_022568795.1 Arsenicicoccus dermatophilus
TCCTTGATGACGCTCGCGACCTTGTCCAGGCTGATGGTGGCCTTGGTTGCCACAATCACCGACGAGCTCGCCGAGGTGGTCGTGCCGTCCGGGGCGGTGCCGGTCGCCGTGGCGGAGTTGGTGAAGGCACCCGCGTCGACGTCGGCCTGCGTCCGCACGCGGTTGAGCGGCGGGCAGTCTCGGCTCTCACCGGGCTTCAGCGGGGTGGTGCCGCACGCGGCGGCGGTCACGCCGAGCTGGGCGTCGGTGTAGGTCACCGGGTCCAGGGTCACGTTGCCGGTGTTGGTGACCGTGAAGGTGTAGGACATGGTGTCCCCGGCCCCCACGACGCCGTCACCGTTGTCGGTGATCTTGGACAGCTTCTTGACCAGCGCGATGCCCGGGGTGCGCGCGACGTCGGTCGTGACCGTGTCGGGCCCGGTGGCCTTGACGCCGGCCGGGTCGATACCGTCGCGGTCGCGGCGTCGTCGACCTTGCCCGCGTCGATGTCGGCCTGGGTCAGCGCGTAGGTCCGGGTCGGGCAGACGGTGGGCACCGGCCCGGCGCCACAGATGGCCCGGTGCGCAGGCGCGACGCCGGAGATGCCCAGCTTGGTGTCGGTGTACGTCACCGAGGTGAGCGTCGTCGTGCCGGTGTTCTTGACCGTGAAGGTGTACTGGATCGTGTCGCCGACGTCGGTCCTGCCGTTGTTGTTGGCGTCGACCACGCCACCGGACACCTTGTCCATGGTGATGGTGCTGGTCCGGGTCCAGGTGGCGGTCGCGCTCGACGGCGCGGGCCACCAGGGTGCCCTCGGGGTCGGTGCCGTTGGCGGTCGCGTTGTTGACCACCTTGCCGGCATCGGCGTCGGCCTGGGTGATGGTGTAGGTCCGCGAGATGCAGTCCGTCCGGGTGTCGCCGGGCGCCAGCGGCGTGGTCGTCGACCCGCAGGTGGCGGGTGAGGCCCAGGCGGGAGTCGGTCACCGCGACCGGCGCCAGCGAGGTGTTGCCGGCGTCGGTCACGCCGAAGGCGCAGGATCGAGTCACCGGCACCGATCACGCCGTCGCTGTTGAGGTCGACCGGGGCCCCGGCGACCTTCTTCAGGCTGAGCGAGGGCGCTCAGGCGACGAGCCGCGAGCTGGTGTCCGTGGCCGGGACGTCACCGCTGGTCGGCGTGGTGCCGTGGGCGATGGCGGAGTTGTCCACCGAGCCGCCGTCGATGTCGGCCTGCGTGAGCACGTACGGCGTCGTCAGGCAGGTGCGGGAGGCCCCGGGCAGCAGCGGACCGGTGCCGCAGGCCCTGCTGGCCAGCCCGACCTTGCCGTCGGTGACGGTGACCGGGTTGAGCGTCACGTTGCCGGTGTTCTTGACCGCGGACTGGTAGGTGATCGCGTCGCCGGCGTCGACCTTGCCGTCGCCGTTGGTGTCGACGATCGCCGAGTCGGTCTTGTCCAGGGTCATCTTCGGGTTGGCCGTCACCGGGACGTCCGCCGTGGCCGTGGCCGTGACGGTCGTGCCCTTCAGGAGCTTGGGACCGCCGAGCGCGAAGGCGGCGTTGATCTTGTTCTTGCGGTGCCCGGGGATGGGGACGTAGGAGTCGCGGGGAGCGACACCATCGCGGACTTCTGCCCGGTCCCGAAGACGTGCACCAGGATGATCCAGTCGGTGCGCTGACCCTCGGCGTCACCGGTGGACAGGGCCTTCTCCTCCTCGGCCGTCATCCCCGGCGCCAGTCCGACCAGCAGGTAGTTGTAGCCCTTGACCCGGGACGGCCGCTCACCCGCGGCGGCGTGACGAGCGTGCCAGCCAAGATCCCCGCAGACCTGTTCCGGACCACCGAGGAGCACGAGGAGCTCCGGGCGATGCTGCGCCAGGTGGTCGCCGAGAAGATCGCCCCGGCCGCGGCCCAGGTGGACGAGGAGGGGATCTTCCCGCAGGCCGCCTACGACGCGCTGCGCCAGGTCGACCTGCACGCACCGCACGTGGCGCCGGAGTACGACGGAGTGGGCCTGGACGCCCTCGGCACCTGCATCGTCATCGAGGAGGTCGCCCGGGGCTGTGCCTCCTCCTTCGCTCATCCCCGCGGTCAACAAGCTCGGCTCGCTGCCGCTGGTCCTCGCCGGCTCCGAGGAGGTCAGGGCGCGCTACCTGCCGCCGCTGGCCCGCGGCGAGGCGATGTTCTCCTACGGCCTGTCCGAGCGGGAGGCCGGCTCGGACACCGCCGGGATGCGCACCCGCGCCCGCCGCGACGGCGACGACTGGGTCCTGCACGGCACCAAGGCGTGGATCACCAACGCCGGTGTCTCCGAGTACTACACGGTCCTCGCGGTCACCGACCCCGACGGCCGCCGCGGCGCGAACGTCACGGCCTTCGTCGTCGAGAAGGGCGACGAGGGCGTCGGCTTCTCCGAGCCGAAGCGCAAGCTCGGCGTCAAGGGCTCGCCCACCCGCGAGCTGCACCTGGACGACGTGCGTGTCGGTGACGACCGGCGTGTCGGCAAGGTCGGCGAGGGCCTCAAGATCGCCCTGCGCACCCTGGACCACACCCGCATCACCATCGGCGCCCAGGCCGTCGGCATCGCCCAGGGCGCCCTCGACTGCGCGCTGGCCTATGTCAAGGAGCGCAGGCAGTTCGGCAAGGCCATCGGGGAGTTCCAAGGTCTGCAGTTCATGCTGGCGGACATGGCGATGGAGCCAGGCGGCCCCCTGGTGTACGTCGCGGCGGCGCGGTCCGAGCGCGGCGACGCCGACCTGACCTTCTTCGGCGCGGCCGCCAAGCGCTTCGCCGGCGACGTGGCGATGAAGGTCACGACCGACGCGGTGCAGGCCCTCGGCGGGGCCGGCTACACCAAGGACTTCCCCGTGGAGCGGATGATGCGCGACGCCAAGATCACCCAGATCTACGAAGGCACCAACCAGATCCAGCGCCTGGTCATGGCCAGGCAGATCCTCGAGGGCTGAGTCATGGACCTCTCGACGCGTGTGGTGGCGGTGGTCGTCACCTGGAACCGCAAGGCCCTGCTCACCGAGACCCTCGACGCGCTCGCCGCCCAGACCCATCCGCCGACGCGGGTCGTGGTGGTGGACAACGCCTCCGACGACGGCACCGGCGAGCTGCTGGCCGCCCGGGCCGCGGGTGACCCGACGCTGGACGTCACCACGGCCCGGCACAACGCGGGCGGTGCGGGCGGCTTCGCGCTCGGCCTGCGCCGGGGCCTGGAGCTCGGCTGCGACGCGCTGTGGGTGATGGACGACGACACCGTCCCCACCCCCACGGCCCTCGCCGAGCTCGTCCGCGCCCGCGAGGAGCACCCGCTCGGCATCCCCGCGATCGTGGCCAGCCGGGTGGTGTGGACCGACGGGCGCGACCACCCGATGAACACGCCCCGCCGCTCACCCTTCGCGAGCCTCGCCGAGTCCGCCGCGGCCGCCGAGATCGGCTGCCTGCCGGTCCGGTCCGCGAGTTCGTGCTCGTTGCTGTGCGACGCCGCGGTCGTGCGCGAGCGCGGGCTGCCGGTGGCGGACTACTTCCTGTGGAACGACGACTTCGAGTACTCCACGCGCCTGGTCCGCGGCGGGCACGGGATCGCCTGCCCCACCTCGGTCGTCGTCCACAAGGAGACCTTCGGCGCCACCGACGCCGAGGTTCTACTGGGAGGTGCGCAACAAGGTCTGTCCGGTCGCGCTCGCTGACGCCGTGGGAGAAGGTACGGCGGGTCCTCCCTGGTGCGCTGGGGGCGCACGTCGCCCGGCAGGACGGCGGGTGCTGCTGGACGGTCTGGGCCGGGGGCTGTGGGACGGGGTGCGGCGCGGGCCGCGCCCGACCGAGGAGCTGTTGTCCGCGGCGGTGGCTCCGGCGGCCCCGTCGCAGGAGGAGGATCGATAGCCCGAGGCGCACGGCTTCAGCGTGCTGATGTGCGTCTACCGCGCCGACGACCCGAGGCATCTCGCCGAGGCCTTCACTCGGTGACGGTGGAGCAGACCCGACGGCCGGCCCAGGTGGTGCTGGTGCAGGACGGCCCGGTGCCGCCACCGCTGGAGGCCGCCATCGACGCTGGTCGCCGGTCGGTCGTCCCGGTCGAGCTGGTGGTGCCCGTCAACCGCGGGCTCGGCGTCGCTCTCACCGAGGGTATGGCGCGCTGCGCGCACGACGTCGTGGCCCGGATGGATGCCGACGACATCTCGCTGCCCACCCGCTTCGCGGTGCAGGTGCCGATCGTCGAGGGCGGGGTGGACTGCGTGGGCTCGGGGATGCTGGAGATCGGCACCGGTCGCGACGACGTGGTCGGCACCCGGGTGCCCCCGCTGTCCGAGGAGCGGATCGTCGCGTCCTCGCGGATGGCGCAGCCCTTCAACCACCCGACGGTCGTCTACCGCCGGCGCGCGGTCGAGGCGGCGGGTGGCTACTCCGACTTCAAGCAGATGGAGGACTACCTGCTCTTCGCCCGGATGATCCAGGGCGGGGCGCGGGTGGACGTGCCGAGCCGCTGCTGTGCTACCGCGTGGGGGAGGGGGCCTACGCCCGCCGGGGCGGCTGGTCGATGCTGCGCACCGAGCTGGCGCTGCAGCGGCGCTTCCTGCGGATGGGTTTCACCACGCCCGCGCAGTGCGTCACGTGCTGGTGCGCGGGGTCTACCGGATCGTCCCCGAGGGCATCCGGCGGGTCGCCTACCGCGCGGTGCTCGCGCAGCGCGGTGACCGCTGAGGCCCTGCCCCGGCATACCTCCTGCCGACACGACGGAGCCGCACCTGCCCCCGGTGTCGTCACGCGGACCGGGCGGGGGTCAGCGCACCGCCTCGTCGTTCTTGATCGCGGCGAAGAACGCCCGGGCCTTCGCTGTCCCACTTCACGGCGTGGCGCCGGAGATGGGCACGACCAGGGACAGGGTGTCGCCGGTCGAGGCCCCGCGCAGGGCCTGCATCACCTTGGTCAGGTCGCCGACACCGGTGCCCTCGCCGACCTTGACCCCGCCGGCCGCCGCGTGGCTGAAGCCCCAGTAGCGCCAGGGCAGCAGCACCGTGGCCGGGCTGACGGCCTTGTGCATGATCGCGCCGAGGAACTGCCGCTGGCGCTTGGCCCGCCCCAGGTCACCCTCGGGATCGGTGTAGCGGGACCGGACGAAGCCCAGGGCCTGCGCGCCGTCCAGCGTCTGCGGCCCCTTCTGGAGGTTGATCCCGGCCTTCTCGTCGTTCATGACGAAGGGCACGTCGATTGTCGACCTTGGCGAAGCCGCCGAAGCCGATCTCGACGTACCCGTCGGATGCCGGTCACGCCCTCGACCGTCGCCACCAGGAGCTTGGGACCGCCGAGCGCGAAGGCGGCGTTGATCTTGTTCTTGCGGTGCCCGGGGATGGGGACGTGGTCGCGGGGAGCGACAGGCTTCTGCCCGGTCCCGAAGACGTGCACCAGGATGATCGAGTCGGTGCGCTGACCCTCGGCGTCACCGGTGGACAGGGCCTTCTCCTCCTCGGCCGTCATCCCCTGGCGCGAGTCCGACCCCACAGCAGGTAGTTGTAGCCCTTGACCCGGGACGGCCGCTCACCCGCCGGCGTGACGTCGACGTTCGACACCGTGCTCCAGGCGGCGTGAGGACCAGGAAGGCGAGCCAGGCGACCAGCACCAGGGCCGCCAGCGCCAGGACCGATCGTCTGGTTGCCGGTGTTGGTCACCGTGAAGCTGTAGGTGATCGGCTCACCGACGTCGATGCGACCGTTGTCGCGCTGGCCGTGGCCGGGCCGGAGGTCTTCGAGGAACACCTCGCGGATCGCGCGGCGGGCGCCCGGGTGTGATGTCGGTCTGCACCGTCGAGGTGGCCTGCGGCGAGTGGACCATCGGCAGCGTGCTGTTGAAGCCGTACGCCGTGGCAGGCGGGTGACGACCTTGCCAGGCGTCGACGTCGGCCTGGGTAAGCGTGCAGCACCACGCTGGGTGCAGGTGGCGACTCCAGCCCGACAGCTCGAGGCGACGTGGAGCCGTCCGGCAGGACCGGCACGGTGCAGCCACCGGTCCTTGACGATACCCACCGCCAGACCCGCCGCCCGTCCATGACCAGGCGGTCCAGCGGCGGGTGCCGGTGTTGGTGATGGTGAAGGAGTAGGTCACCTTGTCACCGGCGTCGGGGCTCGGCCCGCGCGACGACGTCGTCGATCGGGGTGACGCGACTTGACGACAGGTCGATGCCCTGCCGGGTCGGCACGGTGACCGAGGCGTTGCCGTGGGACACCGGGTGCCGGTGCCGGTGGTGCCGGCCAGGGTCACGGTGTTGACGATGACGCCGTTCTGGTAGTCGGTGGCCGTGCCGGTGTAGGTCAGGTTCGGCAGGTCGCGGGTGGCGCCGGGGGCTGGAGCAACGGGCCGCTGCCGCAGGGCATCGGCGTCGCCGAGATCAGCGGGTCGTGCACGGGACGGACCGGGCACACCGAGACGGTCGCCGTGCCCGTGTTGGTGACGGTGATCGCGAAGACGAGCTTGTCGCCCACCGAGGTGATGCCGTCACCGTTGTCGATGAGGTTGATCGCGTGCTTGGTCGCCGACAGGCTCGGGGCCTGCGTGACCGGCGTGAGGCGGGCCCCGTCGTCTTCGCCTGCTTGCCCAGGGGCGTGCTGGCGGTGACGTAGGCGTTCACGTACTGTCCACGGTCCCGGCGTCCACGTCGACCTGGGTCAGCGCGTAGGTCCGGGTGCACGTCGACGACTCGCGCGATGAGCCTGCTCGTGTTGGGCGTGCACTGGACGCTGCTCATGCCCAGCTTCGCGTCGGTGACCCCGACGAGCGAGCTGGCGCACCTGGTGACGGCGCCGGTGTTGGTCGCCCAGGACGACCACGAAGGTGTAGGTGATCGTGTCACCGACCGACTGCTTGCCGTCGTTGTTGGCGTCGACGATGCCCGACGCGGTCTTGTCGAACTGCAGCAGCGGGGTCAGCCTGCCAGCGGCGCTCGGCGCGCGGTCTACGAGCCTGGGCTCACCGCGGATGTTCTTGGGCGAGGCCCGTGGTCGTGGCCGAGTTGACGACCGCCGGCGTCTTGGTGCCGTTGGCCAGCGTCACGGCCTGGTCCAGGTCCTTCTGGGTGATGGTGTACGTCGAGGTCGGGCACTCGGCCGACATACCGGGGTCGAGCACCTGCGAGGTGCAGACCTGGTCGACGATGCCGATGCGCGCGTCGGTGTAGCGGACGTCGTGCAGCGACAGGTTGCCGGTGTTCTTGACGTAGAACCGGTAGGTCAGGGTGTCGCCGGCGCCGATGACGCCGTCGCCGTTGGTGTCGGACGGGGCCGCCACCAGCTGCTTGTCCATCGAGATGGACCGCACGGCGGTGATCGAGACCGGGGCCGACTGGGTGTTGGTCACCGTCTGGCCGGTCGGGTCCAGGCCCGCCGCGGTCGCGGTGTTGGTCATGCCGTTGTTGTTGAGGTCGGCGAGGGTCAGGGCGTACGTCGCGGTGCAGGACGTCGACGCGCCGGGCGCGAGCGAGGTCCGGCCGCCGCAGGTGGCCCGGTCCATGCCCACCATCGGGTCGGTCAGGGTGACCGGCGACAGGGTGGTGTTGCCGGTGTTGGTGATCGTGAAGGTGTACGTCACCGTGTCGTTGACGTCCTGCTCCTTGTTGCCGTTGACGTCGACGATCGTGCCGGCCGTCTTGGCCAGCTTGATGCCGGACGCCGCGGTCACCGAGGTGCTGGCGTCGACGCCGCGCCGGACACCGGGGTGCCCTTGGGGTCGGTCGCCGCGATGGTGGCGGTGTTGTTGACGCCACCGGCGTCGACCTGCGCCTGCGTGAGCTTGAGCGGGTATGCCGTGCAGGTGCGCGTCGCACCCGGGGCGAGGTCGCCCGTGCCGCAGGCCACGGCGGCGAGGCCCAGCGTCGGGTCCGTGAGGGTCACGGCGCTCAGCGTCGTCGTGCCGGTGTTGCGCACCACGAACGAGTAGGTCACGGTGTCGCCCGCGTCGGCCCGCCCGGTCGAGTTGGTGTCCGCGATGGCGGACGCCGTCTTGTCCAGGGTGATGGTCGACGACTGCGGCACGGTGGTGGACGTGGCGTCGCTGACCGTCGGGGTTCGGGCGCCGTTGATCGTCGCCGTGCCGTAGGCCGTGGCGGTGTTGTCGACCACGCCGGCGTTCACGTCGGCCTGCGTCAGCGGGTAGGTCTTGGCCAGGCACGTGGTGCTGGCCCCGGGGGCGAGCGTCGTGCTGGTGCAGACCGCGCCGGCGTAGCCGAGCCTGGCGTCGGTCAGGGTGACCTGGCCGAGCGTCACGGTGCCGGTGTTGGTGACGGTGAACGTGTAGTCGATCGTGTCACCCACGTCGGCCCGGCCGCTGGAGTTGGTGTCCTTGATGACGCTCGCGACCTTGTCCAGGCTGATGGTGGCCTTGGTTGCCACAATCACCGACGAGCTCGCCGAGGTGGTCGTGCCGTCCGGGGCGGTGCCGGTCGCCGTGGCGGAGTTGGTGAAGGCACCCGCGTCGACGTCGGCCTGCGTCCGCACGCGGTTGAGCGGCGGGCAGTCTCGGCTCTCACCGGGCTTCAGCGGGGTGGTGCCGCACGCGGCGGCGGTCACGCCGAGCTGGGCGTCGGTGTAGGTCACCGGGTCCAGGGTCACGTTGCCGGTGTTGGTGACCGTGAAGGTGTAGGACATGGTGTCCCCGGCCCCCACGACGCCGTCACCGTTGTCGGTGATCTTGGACAGCTTCTTGACCAGCGCGATGCCCGGGGTGCGCGCGACGTCGGTCGTGACCGTGTCGGGCCCGGTGGCCTTGACGCCGGCCGGGTCGGTGCCCGTCGCGGTCGCGGTGTTGTCGACCTTGCCCGCGTCGATGTCGGCCTGGGTCAGCGCGTAGGTCCGGGTCGGGCAGACGCGGGACTCGCCCGGCGCCAGCGGCCCGGTGCCGCAGGCGACGCCGGAGATGCCCAGCTTGGTGTCGGTGTACGTCACCGAGGTGAGCGTCGTCGTGCCGGTGTTCTTGACCGTGAAGGTGTACTGGATCGTGTCGCCGACGTCGGTCCTGCCGTTGTTGTTGGCGTCGACCACGCCACCGGACACCTTGTCCATGGTGATGGTGCTGGTCCGGGTCCAGGTGGCGGTCGCGCTCGACGGCGCGGTCACCACGGTGCCCTTGGGGTCGGTGCCGTTGGCGGTCGCGTTGTTGACCACCTTGCCGGCATCGGCGTCGGCCTGGGTGATGGTGTAGGTCCGCGAGATGCAGTCCGTCCGGGTGTCGCCGGGCGCCAGCGGCGTGGTCGTCGACCCGCAGGTGGCGGCGGTGAGGCCCAGGCGGGAGTCGGTCACCGTCACCGGCGCCAGCGAGGTGTTGCCGGTGTTGGTCACGCCGAAGGTGTAGGTGATCGAGTCACCGGCACCGATCACGCCGTCGCCGTTGAGGTCGACCGGGGCCCCGGCGACCTTCTTCAGGCTGAGCGAGGGCGTCGAGGCGACGAGCCGCGAGCTGGTGTCCGTGGCCGGGACGTCACCGCTGGTCGGCGTGGTGCCGTGGGCGATGGCGGAGTTGTCCACCGAGCCGCCGTCGACGTCGGCCTGCGTGAGCACGTACGGCGTCGTCAGGCAGGTGCGGGAGGCCCCGGGCAGCAGCGGACCGGTGCCGCAGGCCTGGCTGGCCAGCCCGACCTTGCCGTCGGTGACGGTGACCGGGTTGAGCGTCACGTTGCCGGTGTTCTTGACCGTGAACTGGTAGGTGATCGTGTCGCCGGCGTCGACCTTGCCGTCGCCGTTGGTGTCGACGATCGCCGAGTCGGTCTTGTCCAGGGTCATCTTCGGGTTGGCCGTCACCGGGACGTCCGCCGTGGCCGGGGCCGTGACGGTCGTGCCCTTCGGGTCCTTGGCCGTCGTGCCGGCGTCGTTGTGCACGGCACCGGCGTCGACGTCGGCCTGCGTCGTGGTGTAGGTGCGCGTGGTGCAGGTGACCGAGGCGCCGGGCGCCAGGGTGCCGGTGCCGCACGCGACGTTCGCCATACCGAGCTTGGCGTCGTTGACGACCACCGAGCTGAGCGTGGTGGTGCCGGTGTTGGTCACCTTGAAGGTGTAGGTGATCTGGTCCCCGGCGTCCGGTCCGTTGCCGTCCAGGTCGGTGATCGCGCCGGCGGTCTTGGTCAGCGAGATCAGCGAGGAGCCGTAGGTCGTCGTGCTCGTGCCGTCCGCCTGGTTGACGACGGTGACGCCGGTCGGCGGGGTCGCGACGACGGAGGCGTTGTTGGCCACCGAGCCGGAGTCCACGTCGGCCTGGGTCAGGACGTACGTCTTGGCCGGGCAGGAGGCCGTCACCCCCGGGACCAGCGACGCGACGCACTGGGCGTTGCTGATGCCCAGCTTGGTGTCGCTGTAGGTCACCGGGGTCAGGGTGGTGGTGCCGGTGTTGGTCACCGTGAAGGTGTAGGTGATCGTGTCACCCGCGTCCGGCCCGTTGCCGTCGATGTCGACCAGCGAGCCGGCCTGCTTGTCGAAGGTGTACGACGCGGTCCGCGTCCAGGGCATGACGACCGTGTCGGTCGCCGCGACCTTGGTGCCGTCCGGCTTGGTGCCGGTCAGCGTCGCGGTGTTGTCGTAGTGGCCCGCGTCGACGTCGGCCTGCGTCAGCACGTGGTTGCGCAGCGGGGTCGTCGGGTAGCCCGCCGGGTAGCAGGTGACCTCCTGGCCCGGGTCGAGCGTGCCGGTGCCGCACGTGGCGTTGTAGATCCCGATGGCCGGGTCGTCCTTGCGAACGTCGGTCAGCGTGATGTTGCCGGTGTTCCTGGCGATGAGGGTGTAGTCGATGCGGTCGCCCGCGTCGACGATCCCGTTGCCGTTGACGTCGACCATGACGCCCCGCTTGTCCAGGGTCAGCCCGGTCGTCTGCGGCACGATCCGCGAGTTGGCGTCGCTCGCGGTCACCGGGGTGCTCGACACCGCCGAGACCGCGTTGACGGTCGCGGTGTTGTCCACCGAGCCACGGTCCACGTCGGTCTGCGTCAGCGCGTAGACCTGGACCAGGCAGGTGGTGGAGGCACCAGGCGCCAGGGCGGTGACCGCCGGCGAGCACGAGGCGGCGTCGAGGCCCAGCTTGGCGTCGGTGATCCGGATCGAGGTCAGGTCCACGTTGCCCGTGTTGGTGACCTTGAACGAGTAGGTGATGGTGTCACCCGGGCCCACGACGTCGTCCCGGACGGTGTCCGCGATGACGGTGTCGGTCTTGTCCAGGGCGATCCTGGGCGCGGTCGTGATCGGCACGTCGACGGCCGAGGGGGCCGTGACCGCGGTCCCGGCCGGGTCCTTGCCCGTCACCGAGGCGGCGTTGTGCACCAGACCGTTGTTCACGTCGGCCTGGGTCAGCGTGTAGGTCTGCTGAGGGCAGGTGACACCGGCGCCGGGCGCGAGCGGGCCGGTGCCGCAGGCCACGTTGGTCAGGCCCAGCTTGGCGTCGTCGAGGACGACCGAACTGATGGTCGTGGTCCCGGTGTTGGTCACGGTGAAGGTGTAGGTGATCTGGTCACCGGCGTCCGGACCGTTGGTGTCGAGGTCGTTGAGGGCGCCCGCCTTCTTGACCAGCGACAGCCTGTCCTTGCCGACGGTGGGGGTGCTGACCAGGGACTTCTGGTCGGTCACCGGTACCCCGGCCGGCGGGATCGCCACCGCGGACGCGACGTTGTCCACCGACCCGGCGTCGATGTCGGCCTGGGTGAGCGTGTAGAGCTTCGCCGGGCAGGCCAGGGTCTGGCCGGGAGCCAGCGAGGCCACGCACGGGGCGCCGCTGATGCCGAGCTTGGCGTCGGTATAGGTCACCGGGGCCAGGGTCACGTTGCCGGTGTTGGTCACCGAGAAGGTGTAGGTAACGGTGTCACCGGCGTCCGGCCCGTTGCCGTCGTTGTCGACCAGCGAGCCCGCGGTCTTGGCGAAGGAGTAGGCCGCCGTCCGGGTGAAGGGCAGCATCACGGTGTCGGTCGCGTTGATCGCCGTGCCGTCCGGCTTCTTGCCGGCCAGGGTGGCGGTGTTGTCGTAGTGACCCGCGTCGATGTCGGCCTGCGTCAGCACGTGGCTGCGCATCGGCGTCGTCGGGTAGCCCGACGGCCAGCAGTGGCGGCTCTCGCCCGGCGCCAGCTGCCCGGCGATCTCGGTGCCTGCCTGGCCCGCCGCCGTGGTCGGGTCGTAGCACAAGGCGTTGTTGATGCCGATGGCCGGGTCGTTCTTGCGGACGTCGGTGAGCGTCGTGTTACCGGTGTTGGACGCCAGCAACGAGTAGTCGATGCGGTCGTTGACGTCCACGATGCCGTTGTTGTTGACGTCGACGTACGTCCCGACCTTGTCCAGGGTCAGCCCGAAGGTCTGGTGGATCGGGGTCGAGGTGGAGTCGGTGGAGCTGCGCGTCGCGCCCGAGGGGCCCGTCGACGAGGCGGTCGCCGTGTTGTTGACGACGCCGGCGTCGATGTCGGCCTGGGTGATCGCGTAGGTGTTGCTCACCGTGACCTGGCAGGTCCGGGTCTGGCCGGGCAGGAAGTCACCCGTGCCGCAGGCCACCGGGTTCGGCGACAGCCGGGTGTCGGTGACGACGAGGTTGCGCTGCGTCGTCGTGCCCGTGTTGGTGACCGTGAAGGTGTAGGTGATGGAGTCGCCCGGGTCGGACTCGTCCTTCACCGTGCCGGTGTCCTTCAGCACGCTGGCGGTCTTGTCCAGCGTGATCTCGCCGACCCGCGACACCGGGGTGGTCGTGGTCGCGGTCGCCGTGACCGGACCGGTGGGCGAGATCGCGGAGGCGCTCGCCGCGTTGGTCACGCCGGCGGCGTCGACGTCGGCCTGGGTCAGCGTGTAGTTCACCGGCGGGCAGGTCGCCGTGGCGCCGGGGGCGAGCGAGGCCACGCACGCCGCCCCCGCGGCCACGCCGGCCTTGGCGTCGGCGTAGGTCACGTTCGTCAGGGTGGTGTTACCGGTGTTGGTCACCGAGAAGGTGTAGGTGATGACGTCACCCACGTCCTGGCGGCCGTCACGGTTGGCGTCCTGCACCGGCCCGGCGATCTTGGACATCGTCAGGGTGCCGGTGCGGGTCAGCGACGTCGACGTCGAGTCGGGCACGGTCAGGGTCGTGCCGTCCGGGCGGGTGAAGGTCGCGACGGCGTCGTTGGCCACCGAGCCGCGGTCCAGGTCGGCCTGGGTGAGGACGTACACGCGTGCCGGGCAGTCCCGGGTCTCCCCCGGTGCCAGCGCAGTGGTCCCGCAGGCCGCCCTGTCCAGGCCGAGGAGCGGGTCGCTGTAGGTGACCGGGTTGAGGTCGGTCGTGCCGGTGTTGGTGACCGAGAAGGTGTAGGTGATCGTGTCGCCCACGTCGGTGCCGTTGGCGTCGATGTCGGCCACCGAGCCAGCCACCTTGTCGAAGGTCGCACCGGAGGTCACGGCCAGCGGGGTCCGCGCCGTCGAGCTGGCCGTGACCGCGGCACCCAGCGCGGGCGTGCCCGTCACGGTGGCGGTGTTGACCACGGTGCCGGCGTTGAAGTCCGCCTGCGTGGTGGTGTATGACACCGCGGTGCAGCTCACCTGCTGGCCCGGCTCGAGGGCGGTGCTGCCGCACCGGACGTTCGACAGACCCAGCTTGGTGTCCGTGAGGGTCACCGTGCTCAGGGTCACCGATCCGGAGTTCGTCACCACGAAGGAGTAGGTGATCCGGTCGCCGGCGTCCTGCTTGCCGTCGTTGTTGGTGTCCACCGGCGTGCTGCCGGTCTTGACCAGCGTGATGCCGGTGGAGGTGTCGAGCGGGGTGGACGTGCCGTCCTTGGCCGACGGCGTGGTGCCGTCGGGGGCGGTCGCCGTCGCCGACGCGTCGTTGACCAGCGAGCCGGTGTTCACGTCCGCCTGGGTGACCGCGTAGGTCTTGGGCGGGCAGGTCACGGTGACCCCCGGCGCCAGCGGCGCCGTGCCGCAGGCGAGGGACGCGATACCGAGCTTGGCGTCGCTGTACGTCACCGTCTTGAGCGTCGTGGTCCCGGTGTTGGTGACCGAGAAGGTGAACTCGATCGTGTCACCGGCGTCCTTGACGCCGTTCTTGTTGGTGTCGGTCCACAGGCCGACTGCCTTGTCCAGCGACAGCGTGTTGATCGGCGGGTAGGTCGTGGTCACCGAGCTGGTGCCCTGGACGACGGTCTTGGCCGGGTCCAGCGCCGCCACGGAGGCGTTGTTGGTGAGCTTGCCCAGGTCGATCTCGGCCTGGGTGAGGGCGTGGGTCACGCCGCTCGGGAAGCAGTAGGCGCTCGCGCCCGGGGCCAGGGAGGTGATGTTCGTGCAGGTCGCCCCGGACAGGCCGAGGGCGGCGTCGGTCACGGTCACCGTGCCGAGCGTGGTGGTACCGGTATTGGTGACCTGGAAGCGGTAGGTCACCGTGTCGCCCGCGTCGACGCGGCCGTCGTTGTTGGCGTCGACGACCGAGCCGGCCGACTTCGTCAGCCTGACCGTGGAGGCCGTTACCAGCGCGGTGGACGTCGTGTCCGTGGGTGAGACGATCGGCTTGCCCACGAGGTCGGTGCCCGTCACGGAGGCGGAGTTGTCCACCGTGCCGCGGTCGGCGTCGGCCTGGGTCAGCGTGTACGTCACCGCCGAGCAGCTGCGGGTCTGGCCGGGGGCCAGGCCCGTCGAGCCGCACGGGAGCGGGTGGGCGCCAGCAGCGTGTCGGTGAGCTGGACGTTGTTGGCGGTCACGTTGCCGACGTTGGTCACCGTGAAGGTGTAGGTGATCGTGTCACCCGCGTCGGGTCCGTTGCCGTCCAGGTCCACGAGCGTGCCGGCGACCTTGTCGAAGGTCAGCGCCGGGGTGTGCGAGATCGGCGTGGTGGTCGAGGCCGGGGCGGTCACCTCGGCACCCGACGGCGGCTTGCCGTAGGCCGTCGCGTGGTTGACCACCTGCTGGGCGTCCACGTCACCCTGCTGGACGACATAGGTCGTCTTCGCCACGGTGAGCGGGCAGGTGCGCACCTCGCCGGGGGCCAGCGGTCCGGACCCGCAGGCCTCCTTGACCAGGCCGAGCTTGTCGTCGGTGACGGTCACGGGGTTCAGGGTCGTGGAGCCGGTGTTCCTGACC
>NZ_JAKZHU010000008.1 GCF_022568795.1 Arsenicicoccus dermatophilus
CGGTCCCGGTGGGCACCGACCAGCGCGGTCGGGCCCGGTCGGTGACGCTCATGTATGCCTCTGCCGTGATCGGTGCCATTCCGCGCATGGGCAAGACGTTCGCGCTGCGGCTGCTGCTGCTCGCGGCGGCCCTGGACCCGCGCTCTGAGCTGCACGTGCACAACCTCAAGGGCGGGTCGGACCTGGAGCCGCTGGCGGCCGTCGCGCACTACTACCGCAGCGGCGACGAGCCGGAGGACGTAGACGCGCTCATGGCTGATCTGCGGGCCGTGCACGAGGACATGCGCCGGCGCTACAAGGTGCTGCGCGACCTGCCCCGCGAGGTCTGCCCCGAGTCGAAGGTGACCGACGAGCTCGCCTCCCGCCGTGAGCTGGGCCTGCACCCCGTCGTGGTCGCGCTGGACGAGTGCCAAGTGATCTTTGAGCACCCCACCTACAAGGGCGAAGCCACCGAGCTGGTGACCGACCTGGTGAAGCGCGGCCCCGCCGTGGCGGTCATGGTCCTGGTCGCCACGCAGCGCCCCGACCGGGACTCGCTGCCGTCCGGGATCCGGGCTAACGCGGTGCTGCGGCTGTGCCTGAAGGTCACCGAGCAGGTTGCTAACGACATGGTGCTGGGCACGAGCGCCTACCGGTCCGGGGTGCGCGCAACGATGTTCAGCCGGCGTGACCTGGGCGTGGCTTACCTCGCCGGCGAGGGCGACGACCCGGTGATCGTGCGGACCGCGTACGTGGACAGCCCGGCCGCTGCCAGCGTCGCTGCCCGGGCCCGCGCGGCGAGGGTCGCCGCCGGCACCCTGACGGGCATGGCGGCCGGCGAGGTGCCGGCCGACGACGACTCGCGCTCGATCGTGGATCACCTCGCGGACGTGTGGCCGGCCGGGGTCGAGCGGTGCTGGTGGGACGAGCTGGCCGCGGCCCTGGCCGCCCGGATGCCGGCGACCTACGGCGAGCTGACCGGTGAGGCTGTCTCGGCTGCTGCTCGATCCCACGGGCTGCCGTCGGTACAGGTCGCCCGGACCATCGACGGTGAGCGCGTCAACAAGCGCGGCACGACCCGCGCCGCGCTGCTCGACGCGGTGTCCAGCCGCACCGCGGCGTAGCAGACCGACCACCACGACGAGGGGCCCCGCCAGATGGCGGGGCCCCTCGTCGTGCGCACGCCTACCGCCCGGACCACCACGCCCGGACTCGGCCCCACCGGGTCGCCGGATGGGTGTCCGCCGTCGTTCCGGCCCTCGAGGGGGGACCCACGACCCGTGGCCCTCGCTGCTGGTCGGGGTGACCGTGCTCGCCGTCGCTGGTCGGCTGGAGAGGGACCGGGGTCGCCTGACGGGTCAGCATGAGCGCCATAGCGCGCTCTACCTCGAGGGCTCGCCCGCGCTCGTCTGCGACCGCTTCGGCAATCTGCGCCCGGTGCAGCGCTTCCCGCTCCCGATCGGCCGACTCCCGGGCCCGTTGCTCTGCCTGCGTGATCTGCTGCTGGGCCTGCTCGAGCTGCGCCCGCAGCCAGTCCACCTCGCCGGGCTCTGACGCCGACGCACGGTGGTCGTCCTCGCCCTCGAGGGGGTCGCCCAGGTCAGTCGTGGTCGTCGCCGGCGTCTCGAGCAGACCCGCTGCGACGAGCCCGGCGACCGGGATGCGCCACCCGCCATCCTCGCCAGGAACGCATCCCTCGAGCCTGCCTGTCTGCCGGGCATATCGGATCGTGGCCGGCGAGCAGCGGCACAGCCTGGCCGCTGCCTTTTGCGAGAGATAGTCGTCTGCGGGCGGGGTGCTGGTCACCGGTCCACGGTCCCATCTGCCTGGCGCTGAGATGGGCAGGCGCCCGGGGGACGGCCGGCGCTCACGGGGCAGCGGGCCGGGGATCGGGGCTCGGGCTGGGTGCGTCCTCCGGGTATGCCTGGTCGGGGTGTGCGTCCAGCCATGCCCGCAGCTCGCGGACTATGGCGCGCGTGACGTGACCCATGGCCTGCGCTGAGGCGCCCTCGCCGGCGCGCTCGTTCCGCTCGTCCACCAGGGGGCGCCCGTAGACCTGATCCTGTAGCCGCGCCACGACGGCCGGCGGGCAGTCGAGCCGCTGGGCCACGGTCTCTGTGAGGGTTTGCTGCTCGACCTTGCGGTGCACCTCGCGGGCGCTGGGGCGCGTCGCTGGGTCGTCGTCGGGCCAGACCTGCTCCGAGCTGGCCCCGGAGACGAGCGCCCGAGCCATGCCAGCTGTGAACGGCACCCCACCCATGGGCAGCCGGCCGGTCACCACGTGCCCGGTCACCGGGGCATCCCGTAGGTCGCCCAGGGTGGTGCCGCTGGTAGCCAGAGAGGCGAGGTCGCCGGGAGTCTCGAATAGATCAGCCATGGTGACCGGCGCCGGCCGTGGCCCGTCCGGCGGGCCGTACGACAGGACGTAGAGCGCAAGGAACAGCACATCTGCGGTCACCTCGCGTTCCCCGCGCTCTAGGTTCCCCCACCCGGACGGTGACCACTTGGCCGTGCGCGCGGGAACGGCCCCGTTCCCCAGCCACATGGCTGCCGCATCCGGGTCGCTCGCCATCGTCGCGACTGTGGCCGCATCAGCGAGCGTTATACCCGCCCGCTTGCGCAGTCTCCTGATGTTGAAGCCGACAAGCCATGAGGTCGCACTGGTGGAAGCCACAAGCCCAATATGACATGAGCCGACAGTTACCCGTGTTGGTTGAACATCTGTAGTCGAAGCGTTACCGTCCGCAGCATGGATGAGTTGCACGTAGAGATGTCCCTTGAAGAGAGGGTGCCGGTGTTCCTGACCGCGGCCGACACGGCTCGGGTTCTGGGGATCAGCGCCGGCACGCTCGCGGCGATGCGCTGCCAGGGTCGTGGGCCGGCGTACGTCAAGGTGGGCCGGCTGGTGAAGTACGACCCCGCCGACGTGCGGGCCTACGTGGAAGGTCTGCCGCGCCATCGTCCGGGTGATAGCGCATGAGCGGGCCCTACGGGCCGCAGACCGCGGCTGTGCGCGAGCTGCTGCGCCGGTGCCGGGTCGCCAGCCCCCAGGAGTGCCGGACGGCTGCGGTGACGCGCCACAGGATCGCGACCGCTGGCGGCCGAGAGCCGGCCCACGCCGAGTGCTGGGCAGTCGCCCTCGCGGGTGGCCGATCCGCTGAGCACAGCGCTGCCGGCGATGCTGCCTGGCGCGCGGCCGACAAGGTGGCAGCACGATCGGGCACTCGAGAGACCGACTGGTGCTATGCGGTCTCTGACGCGGCCCGGGCGGTCGCCATGGCGGACGTGCTGCCGGCGTGGGCCCTGGAGGTGCTGACCCGGCCCGTGGTGCGTGCTGGTCTGCTCGACCTGGACGTGACCCGCGCCGCTGGCATCGACCGTGAGCGGGATCACGAGCGGGCGGTGCACGCCTATGCCGATTCGATCGGTGCGCCCCGTGGGTGCCGTCCTCGTGAGCTGTGCGAGTCGGGCGACCACTGGGCCCGACCCGATGCGTGGGAGCACGAGGCAGACCTGTTGGTGCTCGACCCGGGCACCACGGCGAAGGCTGCGGCGGTGAGGCTGCGGCGCTCGCCCGGCGCGGTCTGCTCCCGCCGTCGCCGGCTGCTCGGGCGCTACGGACGTAGGGAGACCGGCCGTGGCTGACCTGCGCCCACAGATGGACCCGGACGGGCTGGAGCATGTCGGGTCGATCCTCGCTCGTGTCCTGCTCGCTCTGGCCGTGCGCTGCGTGCTCACCCGGCGGGGGGACGCATCGTGACCGTCACGACGGCGGCCCTCCCGCTGGCGGCGTGGCTTGCGCAGCTCGTGGAGGACGGGCGTCGCGAGCTGGAGCGGCCCTTGACGCCGGCGCCGCTGCTCGACGCCATCGAGCCGGCATGGCGAGCCGGATACGAGCAGGGCTGGCACGACCGGGCGCGGGCCCTCGCGGACGAGGACTACCGGGCCCGGCTGCACGCGCTGGCCCTGTCCCGTCACGGCGACGCGTGGCCGCTCGTGCCAGCCGACCAGGACCAGCCATCACCGGGCCGCTGACCACCAGCACCCACCGGGCAGAGCAGGGGGCGCGCCCGGCCACGACATACCCCGAGAGGACCCATCCCCGATGACCACCGACCCCGGCGCATCACCGCCGGTAGGCGACTACTACGCACCCCCACCGCTCGACGCACCCCCGATGGAGGACTACGGCGACCCGGGCGAAGAGACCACGACGGCCGGGCGGCGGACGGGCGCCACGGTCCGTGCGGTGGCCGCATGGGCTCGCAAGCGATACCGGGTGGTGGAGGACGTAGACACGCGGCTGCGCTACTACGTGACCGCCGCTGAGCCGCACATTGCCATCCCCCACGAGACGCTGCGCCCCGACCTGCTGGACGACTACTCACGCGAGACCGGGGCCGACCTGCCCACCTTGATCGGTGAGCGCGTAGAGCACCGGCTGACCCGCGAGCGGCGCCGCGCGAAGGTCTCCCGGCGGTGGGCCGAGCACACCGACGACGACGGCACCCGGGCCGTCTACATCGACTTGGCGCCCGCTCCGTCCGGGGCCGTGACCTATCCGCCGGAGCCCGAGCGTGAGCAGGTCATCCGCGTGACCAGCCGGGGCTGGGCCAAGCAGGACAGCGCACCGGTGATCTTCGCCCGGTCTGACTTCACTGCGCCCCACGCCGTCGCCGCCGCCGGAGACGACCACCAGGGATCGCTAGAGCGCGTACGGGCGGTGCTCGGGATGGAGCGCACAGCATGGCGCCTGGGCGTCGCGTGGGCCCTTACGGCAATGGTCCCGTGGGTGGAGGTGCCCGCGCTCTGCATGACCGGGCCCGAGGGCTCAGGCAAGACGACGGTGGCTCGCGTGCTGGGCGACCTCGCGTCGGCCGGCCCCGTAGCACCGCCATGACCCGAGACCGCGACATGGTGTCCCACGCGGCTGAGTGCGCCATCTTCGGGGTGGACAACGTGTCTCGGCTCGACGCCGACCAACAGGACTTCGCCTGCCAGATCGTGACCGGCGCGACCGTCGTGCAGCGCCAGCTCTACACCAACGCCGGCACCTCTCTGCGCCGCGTGCGCCGGCCCGTGATCCTGAACGGGGTGGAGCTGGGCAAGATGCGCAAGGACCTGGTCTCGCGGCTGCTGCCGATCCGCCGTGACCCGCTGGACGACGCGGCCAAGTCCACGCCGGACGTGATGACCCGCCAGATTGACGAGCTGCTGCCAGCAGCCCGCGCCGAGCTGCTGGACATGCTCGTGGTCGTGCTGGACGGACTGGAGCACCACGGCGGACAGCCGACCAGGGCGACACCCTCGCGCATGGTCGCGTGGGTGGCAGTCCTCGACGTGCTCGACGCGGCCTATGGGTGGAACACCCGGGCTGCCTATGAGGCAGGCCTGGGCCAGGAATTCGACCGTGCCGTAGAGGGCGACCCCCTCGCGTCCGCGTTCCTGCAGCTGACTGAGACGCCATCGTGGCCGGGAATGTGGACCGGCTCCGCAAAGGACCTGCTCGACCTGCTCGGGCCATACGCTCCCGAGGACGCTGGCGGCCGATACTCGTCCTGGCCGTCCAGCTACAACCAGGTGCCCAGCGCGGTGGGCCGCATCGCCGGCACGCTGCGGCGCTATGGGATCACAGTGACTGAGCCCACCGGGCAGAGCACCGTGGACGGCCGACGCATCCGGGCCTGGAGGATCAGCACTCCCACGACGACGGAGACGACCCCCGCGGGCCCCTGAGACCGCACGACGAATGGGGTCGCAAGGCTCTGACCTGCGCATACGCCATAAATCGGGCTCTGCTGCACGAGTGCACGCATCATTTGCCCCAGACCTCTGGGCGAACGTTCTGCGCGAGCGTCCGTGTGGTCGGCTACTGCCCTCTAGGGAGGGCAGCGCAAAGCCCCCGCCCTACGGGCGGGTTGCCCGCAACCTACCACCGTGACGTGCCTGCGTCACGTCCGCGCTCCTCACCGACAAGCGGCCGAGGACGACACGAGCCGGTCGGCCGGTCAGCCCACGCACCTAGCAGCACCGCGCCATCCCCAGAGTTTCTTAGGATGAGCCAGCCCTTTCGCCACCCCACGCGTCTCCGATTTTCTCCCAACGGCTTCAACCGCGAAGATCATCCATCACGCACGATGAATGCATAGACATGCGTTCAACCTCCGTTTTTTCCAAAGGTCACCACAGGAAGTCCCGCGCCCCCTTTCATTTCCCCCCGATCTTCCACAAAAACGGCCTGAAACGGGAAAATCTGAATGCACCTGTCCCTCCTGCTCGCCCCTCCTGCATAATCGTTCATCGCTGCCCCTGTCATCGCGGTGGCTGGCTGGCCCCGGTGGCCGGTCCCTCCTGGTCCTCGGCTCGTCCTCGAGGGGCTCGTCCTCGAGGCCCCTTGCTCGTGCTCGCGGTGGCCGGCCCTCGAGGGGAGTCCTGGTGCACCTGTCGTCCTCGAGGGGCCGGGTCGCGGTGGCTCGTCCTCGAGGGGTCCCTCGGCCCCCTCCTGCTCGTCCTCCCCTGCTCGCCCCCCCTGCTCCTGCTGGGTGGCCCTCGAGGGGCCGGCTCGCGGGGTGGTCCTCGTCCCTGGCTCGTCCTCGAGGGGCTCGTGGTCCTGCTCGCCGGCCCTCCTGGTGCACCTCGCCCCTCCTGCTCCCCCCCTGCTCGCGGTGGCTGGCTGGGTGGTCCTCGAGGGGCTGGGTGGTCCTCGAGGGGCTCGGCTCGTCCTCGAGGGGCTGGTCCTCGAGGGGCTGGGTCGCGGTGGCCGGCCCTCGAGCTGGTGCACCTGTCCCTCCTGCTCGGGGCTCGCCCCCCCTGCTCCTCGCGGTGGGGCTGGGTGGTCCTCGAGGGGCCCCTCGAGGGGCTCGTCCGAGGGGCCGGTCCCTCGGCTCGTCCTCGAGGGGCTCGTCCTCGAGGGGCTCGTCCTCGAGGGGCCGTCCTCGAGGGGGGCTCGCGGTGGCCGGCCCTCGAGCTGGTGCACCTGTCCCTCCTGCTCGCCCCTCCTGCTCGGCTCGCCCCTCCTGCTCCCCTGCTCGCTCGCGGTGGCTGGCTGGGTGGTCCTCGAGGGGCCGGGGCGGTGGCCGGTCCCTGGTCCTCGAGGGGCTGGGTGGTCCTCGAGGGGCTGGGTGGCTCCTCGCGGAGGGGCTGGGTGGTCCTCGAGGGGCCGGGTGGCGGTGGGGTCCCTCGGCTCGTCCTCGAGGGGGGGTGGTCCTCGAGGGGTTGGGTCGCGGTGGGGCCCTCTGGTGGTCCCTCCTCGAGGGGCTCGTCCTCGAGGGGCCGGGTCGCGGTGGCCGGTCCCTCGGCTCGTCCTCGAGGGGCTCGTCCTCGAGGGGCTCGCCCCCCTGCTCGCGGTCGCCCTCGGCTGGGTGCACCTGTCCCTCCTGCTCGCCCCTCCCTGCTCGCTCCCCCGCTCCCCCCCTGCTCGCCCCCCCTGCTCGCGGTGGCTGGCTGGGTGGTCCTCGCTGGCCGGTCCCTCGGGTCCTCGAGGGGGCTCGAGGGGGGTGGTCCTCGAGGGGCTGGGTGGTCCTCGAGGGGCCGGGTCGCGGTGGCCGGGGCTCGTCCTCGAGGGGCTCGTCCTCGAGGGGCTCGCCCCCCCTGCTCGCGGTGGCCGGCCCTCGAGCTGGTGCACCTGTCCCTCCTGCTCGCTCGCCCCTCCTGCTCGCCCCCCTGCTCGCCCCCCCCCCCTGCTCGCGGTGGCTGGCTGGGTGGTCCTCGAGGGGCTGGGTGGTCCTCCTGGGTGGTCCTCGAGGGGCCGGGTCGCGGTGGCCGGTCCCTCGGCTCCCTCGAGGGGCTCGTCCTCGAGGGGCTCGGTCCTCGAGGGGCTCTGCTCGCCCCCCCCTGCTCGCGGTGGCTGGCTGGGTGGTCCTCGAAGGGCTGGGTGGTCCTCGAGGGGCTGGTCCTCGAGGGGTTGGGTCGCGGTGGCCGGCCCTCGAGCTGGTGCACCTGTCCCTCCTGCTCGCCCCCCCTGCTCGCCCCCCCTGCTCGCGGTGGCTGGCCGGGTGGTCCTCGCCTCCTGCTCGTCCCCCTGCTCGTCCCCCTGCTCGTCCCCCGGCCGGTCCCTCGGCTCGTCCCCCGGCCGGTCCCTCGGCTCGTCCTCGAGGGGCTGGGTCGCTCGCTGGGTTGGCCCTGCGCGGCGTACCTCATGCGATTCCCTCTGGCACCCCCTAGGGGGAGTTCTTTCAGAGGTGCCCCCTAGGGAGCCCCGCGCCCTCTTTCCATTTTTCCCCGGGCAGAATGATTGAGCCCCTCCTGCTGTGTGCTGGTCGAGTGGAATTCCTGGGCTGTATCCCCCTCTGTTGTCTCGACGCCAAGAGGCTTGACGTCGAGAGAGTCTGAGGGACCACGGCGGCCGGCGGGTGTTGGGCCGGCTGCTGGTGGTGCAGCGGGGCCCGTAGCAGGGGGCCCGCTCGCGCTGCTACGCGTAGCAGCGGCGCTACGGTGGTGTAGCGCCGCTGACCTGGTGTGAAGCGGGTGTAGCGGCCCT
Source organism: Arsenicicoccus dermatophilus (assembly GCF_022568795.1). NCBI lineage: Bacteria > Bacillati > Actinomycetota > Actinomycetes > Micrococcales > Intrasporangiaceae > Arsenicicoccus > Arsenicicoccus dermatophilus. The sequence continues at coordinate 8,459 of NZ_JAKZHU010000008.1, forward strand.
CGCCAGCGGGGGTGGCTGTGGGGCAGCGGCCCTGGTCGGCTGTCGGCTGCGGCCGGTCTGGCGCGTGGCGCTACGGGTCCGGGTGGCCGGTGCTTTGGGGCTGGCGCGGTGCGGGGTGATGGTTATGACCGCGCGGTGGCGACGGCCTGCGTGTGCCATTAGCGTCCACGCCCATGAGGGACGAGCAGGGAAAGCAATTGCCGGCGCCGTGGCGGGTGGCTATTGACGAGTGGGTGGCCGTGCTGCATTCGTCCGGTCGGTCTCCGGCGACGATTCAAGAGCACTCACGGGCGATTGCCGATCTAGGGCTGGCACACCCGGAAATAGACCCGTGGGGAATGTCTCCGGCGACGGTCCGTCAATGGTGGACAGGCCAGCGGTGGTCGTCGTCCACGCGGCGAAAGCGCGCGGCGTCGCTGCGCAGCTTCTACCGGTGGGGGATGGAGACCGGCCACTGCCGGCGGTCGCCGGTGCTGGGAATCGCACCGGTGCGCGTGGACCCTGCCGTTTCGGGCCCGGCTCGTGCTGTGCTGCCGCCGGCGTGGCGCGAGCCCGTAGCCGAATTCCTGGCATGGATGGAGGCCGGCGGTCGCCGGCCGGGCACGATCGAGCAGCGCCGGTGGTGGCTGGGCCGGCTCGCGGCCGACATGCCGGACCCGTGGACGGTGCGCCCGGGCGACCTCGCGCTGTGGCTGTCGCGGGAGGACTGGCAGGGGGAGACCAAGCGTGCCGGTCGCGCGTCGGTCCGCACGTTCTACGCGTGGGCGGTGCACGCCGGCTATCTCGTCGCGTCGCCAGCGGACGCGCTGCCCCCGGTGCGGCGCGTGCGGACGCTGCCCCGACCGGCTCCGACCGACGCCGTGACGGCGGCCCTGGGAACCAGCGGCGACCGGGTGCGGCTGGCGCTCATGCTGGGTGCCCTGGCCGGGCTGCGCCGCTCCGAGATAGCCGCGGTGCACTCCAGTGACGTGACCGGCGCCACGCTGCGAGTGCGGGGCAAGGGCGGGCACGAGCGGATCGTGCCGCTGCACCCGGACCTGCGGGAGGCTCTGGCCGTCGCCGTCGCCCGGACGGGACCGGGGTGGCTTTTCCCCTCGCCCGCGGGCTCGGGCGGGCACCTGACCGCTGCGCACCTGGGGCGCCAGATCAGCGCCGCGCTGCCGCCGGGGGTGACTCCCCACGCGTTGCGTCACCGGTTCGCCACCCAGGCCTATGCCGCTGGCCGTGATCTACGGGCTGTGCAAGAGCTGCTAGGGCACGCCACACCGGAGACCACCGCCCGGTATGCCGCGGTGCCGGACGGTGCACTACAGCTCGCCGTCGCCGGGGTGAGCCTCACCTAGGGCAAAGCGGGGTCAGTACCCCGACGACCACGCGGCGGAGGGAGACGCCATGTCCGACGCTGGCCGGCATGGCGTTGCCCTCCTGCGCTCTCGTCTCGCCTACCCACGTTTCCGCTGGTCACGCCATAAATCCCTCTCCCGGGCAAGGGTTCCGGACGTTTCCGCTGATCTACGGTGTTTCCGCTGGTCACGCCATAAATCCCTCTCCCGGGCAAGGGTTATCCCTCTCCCGGGCAAGGGTTGCCCGGGAGAGGGATCGGAATAGAGGTTGTTCTAGATAAGCCCCTAGATAAGGGGGGTGGCTGGCGACGGTGGAACACGTCCGCCGGCGTCCGGGCTCGGGCTCGCGTCGACCCCTGATGACCGATGGCGAGGGGAGGGCCTGGCGTCGCTGCGCTCCGCCGGCCTGGAGCTGCGAGGGGGCCGCGACGCGGCGGGGAGACGCCCTTATGCCCGGATCTGTGCACGAGGTGTAGGGTCAAGTCACCCATTGACGAGTTGACCCCCGCGACGCTGGCAGGCGCCCGGGGGTCGTGAGACCAATAACGGTGGTCTGAGATGAAGCATATCCGCACAGCAGCCCCCGGTGTCGAGCCTGCACCCCTTGTGGTGACCAGGACGGGGGAAAGCCCGGTAGAGCAGGTCACGGTGCGTCGCCGCACGGACCCCACCAGGGCATTTGCCACGATCTATCGCCACGTCCTGCGCTCTGGCGCGCTGTCCTGGCGTGGCGTGGCTACCTACGTCGCGCTGCGGTCCTACGCCGGGTGCGCGCTGGTCTGTCCCACGCGCGCCGGTCTGGCCTCCCGAGCAGGGATCAGCGTCAAGACCGTTGACGCCGGGCTGCGCGAGCTGACCGCGGCCGGATACGTCCGCGTCGTCCCTCGCTGGGCCCCCAGCGACGCGCCGGGCGGTCGCTCGCGCACCTCTAGCGCCTACGAGCTGCTGGACGAGCCGGGCGCCCCGACCACGCCGGGGTGGCGCCCCGGCGACGCGGCACCCGCAGGCGAGGGCACCGCACCCGACGACCCCGGTCCCGGCGACCGGGTGCGCGTCGCTGGTGGGAGCGGCTGGGGGATGGCCTACACCCACGTCCTGACCGCCGGTCTGCCCGGGCGAGCGGTCGCCATGTACGCCGCGGTCGCCAGCTACTCCGGCCCGTCTGTCTCCGCGCCCACGCGCGCCGCGCTGGCCGCTGCTGCCGGTATGGCACGCAGCACCGCTGACGCAGCCTTGACCGACCTCGTGGCCGCGGGCTTCCTCGCTGTCCACGAGCGCCGCGCTCCGGCCCGCCCGGGTCGCGAGGGGGAGCGGCTGCCTAGCGCGGTCGAGTTGCTGGACGAGCCGGGCGCCCCGACCACGCCGGGGTGGCGCCCCGGCGACGCGGCACCCACGATGACCTCCCCGCGCGTGGTCGAGACGCCGGCCCCGGCCCCTGCTGTCGTGGTCGAGACGCCGGCCCCGGCCCCTGCTGTCGTGGTCGAGACGCCGGCCCCGGCCCCTGCTGTCGTGGTCGAGACGCCGGCCCCGGCCCCTGCTGTCGTGGTCGAGACGCCGGCCCCGGCCCCTGCTGTCGTGGTCGAGACGCCGGCCCCGGCCCCTGCTGTCGTGGTCGAGACGCCGGCCCCGGCCCCTGCTGATCGCCGGGTCCCCAGCGACGAGCACGGTCCGCTGTCGCCGCGGTGTGCACGTCACCTGCATGTCCGTGAGGATGTGCCGTGCTACGGGTGTCGTGACGCGAAGGAGGCCTACGGGCGCGCTGACGCTGCTCGTGCTGCCGATCGTGAGATGGCCCGCTCGCGGGCTCTGCTGGACGAGCAGCGGTCCTGGTCGGCCGAGTCGCTGCCGAAGGATCGCCAGGCAGCACGCGCCGCGGAGGTCCGGGCGCTGCTCCGGGCGGGCAGGTCGGAGGTCCGGGCCTGATCGGCGGGTGACGTCGTGCTGTGCGCTCAGTCCTCGCCGGTGATGCCCAGGTGGTCGGCTAGCTCGTCCGCGAGACGGCGGGTCACGTGCCCTCGTGCCTGCCCGGTCCGTCCGCCGGCCGCGTCGTCCACCACCTCTGCGAAGGGGCGCCCCCACCGCTCGTGCGCGGCCCTAGTGACCTGTGCCGGGGTGATCCCGAGCCGGCGCGCTGCGGCCCTGGTGGCTGCGCGGGCGCTGTCGGCCGGCGCCTGCTCCACCGCGTCGGCCGGACCCTGGCGGGTGGGATCGGTGACGGACCCGCTGAGCACGGCCCGTATGCCGCTCAGCTCGCGCGAGCCGGCGCCGGTCGCCACGCGCACGGGCTCGCCGGGCAGGTCTGCGAAAAGGGCCGTGAGCGGCAGGCCTGCGGGCGCGGCCACCACCTCGTGCGCGGTAAGCATCGTCGCCAGGGTCAGGGACCGCCGGCCGCCCTCTAGGTCAGCCCACCGCGGCGCCGTCCACGCGCCACCGTCCACGGCACGGGCTGCGAGGGCCGCGTCTTCCATCGTCAGCCCGGCTGCGACCCGCAGCCGCTTGACGTTCGCCCCGAGCACGACCGCGAGCCCATCGCCTGCCATCATCCACCATCACATTCTAGAAATGCGTAACGTTGACTTACCTACCTGGTGGGTCTAGCCTATCCGTATTGCGTCAATTCGTAACGCTCATGGGGGTTTGAATGTCTGCAAGCACTTTCGCTGGCGCTGTGCCGCGCGAGCATGACGGCACCTCGCCGGTCGCCGGTGGTCGGTCGCGGGCGGTGCTGGTTACCACGACCGCGGCGGCTGCTATCCCTACCGTCCTGTCGGCTCAGGGGATGGTGAGCGTCGGCACCTCTGCGCTGCACCTGGGTACGGCCACCGCCGTGGGGCTGGCCGGCTTCCTGGAGCTGGCGCTCGTGGCTTCGGCCCTGGCGGCTCGTGATGCCACGACTCGGGGCCGGTCGGCCCGGGTGGATCTGGCCGCTACGTGGGTGCTGTCCGCGGTGTCTGGCGCGCTGTCCGCGCTGCACGAGGTGGTGACCCCGGCCGGCGTGGTGCTGACCCCCATGGCGGGGCTCGCGGCCCTCGTGCGGGTCGTGGCGCCCCTGGTCGCGTGCTGGCTGTGGCACCGCGTGGTGGCCGGCGACGCCGACGCGCACGCCGTGCGTACCTGGGGTGAGCGCCAGTCCGACGCGGCTCGGCTGCGGGTCGCGGTGGCTGCTCGTGCGGTGGCGCTGGAGGACACCCCGGCTGCTCGGCGCCGGCTCGACCGGGCGCACCGGGCGATGCTGCGCCGCCACCAGGACGTGACCGCCGAGCAGGTCACGGCGACCGTCGCGGCCCTCGCTCTCGTGGACGAGCTGCCGGCCCTCGCCCGGCGGGTGGCCCCTGCTCGCCCGGCGGCACCGACCGACCTGCGCCCGGTCGAGCAGCCCGAGCGGCCCGAGCAGGTCGAGCAGGTCGAGACCGACGCGCGCCCGGCTCCCGTCGTGACCGCTCAGGTGACCGACGACGTGCCCACCGTGCTCGTCGTCGGCCCCGAGCCGGTCGCCTACGCCGGTGGCGACGACGACCACGGCGACCACCTCGCCGGTCACCTGACCGACCCCGACACCGACACCGACGCAGACCCGCTGGCGGTGGCCCTGGCCGTCGTGGACGAGCACGGCGACGCGGCGACCGGGCCCATGGTCCGCGACGCGCTGGCCGCCGATGGGCTGGCCGTCTCGGAGAGCACCGCCCGGCGGTGGCTGCGGCGGGCACGCGACTGCCGCGCGCGGCCCACGCTGCTGGAGGTCATCTAAGTCCCCGGCCGTACCTGCCTGCCCCTCTAGGGCAGGTGCGGCCGGCCTCACCTATCGCAGGACCAACGCAGGCGGCCCCTGCACCGCGATTCCGCCGCGGGCAGGGGCCTAGATCGAGACAGGAGCTCGACCATGGAACGAAACACTACGGCGACGACCCGCCCGGCCCTGACCGCCGGGGATGACGGCTGGGCGCCACCCGGCGTGCGGGTGACCGGTCACCGCCGCGCGAGCCGGTCCCTGGTGAGCGGTCACCTGGACGCGAAGGCAGCCGGGCTGACCGCCGCGAGCGGGTACTACGGTCCGGTGCCCGCCGGCCCGGTGGCGCGGTGGATGGATCGCCGCGAGCAGACCCGCCGCGAGGGCCGCCCGACCCGGACGGAGACGCCGGCGCCGGCGGGGGTGATCGAGCCGGCCGCCGTGGTGGTCGAGCCGGCCGCCGTGGTGGTCGAGCCAGTCGGCCGTCCGGTGGACGCGGCGCCGCGGGCCGTGCCGGCGGCCCGGGTCGGCCGCGAGGTCATCCCCTCGCAGCTGCGCGACGGTGCCTATCTGGCGACCGCGGCCCGCGAGAGCACGACCCGGGCCGCGCACTCCCTGGCCTACCACCTGGTGCGGCTGCCGCTGTACTGGGCCCGGCTGGCGCTGCGCTCCCCGATCGGTGCGGCCCGGCTGCTGGTGGTGTGGCTGGCGTGGGTGAGCGACCACGACGGGCGCGCGGTGCGTCGTCAGCTCGCCATCGCCGACGCCGTGGGGACGGCGGAGGCTGGCGCTTTCGCCCGGGTCGAGACGCAGCACCGCGAGACGATGAAGCACCGCGCCGCCGCGTCCGGGCTCGCGGTGGCCCTCGTGCTGGTGCTCGTGCTGCTGGTGTGGCTCCGCTCGCCCGAGCTGCTGCCCCTGCTGGGCATCATCGCGGGGGCGTCTGTTCCGGCGGTGCTCGGCTGGCACGGGCGGTCCGAGCGGACCGTGATCGCCTCCCGGGCGACGGCGGACGCGGCTACGCCGGCGTTCACCAGTGACCTGGTGGTGGGGGCGCTGGAGTCGCTGGGCATCGCTGAGCTGAACAAGGCGCAGCGCACCGGCGCCGGCGAGGGCATCCGGTTCGTGTCTCCGATCCACCGCGACGGGCCCGGCTGGCGGGCAGACATCGACCTGCCGCCCGGGGTGACCGCCACAGACGTGATCGAGCGCCGCGACCGGCTCGCGTCCGGGCTGCGCCGCCCGGAGGGGTGCGTATGGCCGGAGGTGGACCCCGACGCGCACGCCGGCCGGCTGGTGCTGTGGGTCGGTGACCGGGTGCTGTCCTCCGGGGCGCCGGTGCCCTGGCCGCTGGCGGTGGCCGGGCGCGTGAACTTGTTTGAGA
>NZ_JAKZHU010000009.1 GCF_022568795.1 Arsenicicoccus dermatophilus
AGCGAGGGCGTCGAGGCGACGAGCCGCGAGCTGGTGTCCGTGGCCGGGACGTCACCGCTGGTCGGCGTGGTGCCGTGGGCGATGGCGGAGTTGTCCACCGAGCCGCCGTCGACGTCGGCCTGCGTGAGCACGTACGGCGTCGTCAGGCAGGTGCGGGAGGCCCCGGGCAGCAGCGGACCGGTGCCGCAGGCCTGGCTGGCCAGCCCGACCTTGCCGTCGGTGACGGTGACCGGGTTGAGCGTCACGTTGCCGGTGTTCTTGACCGTGAACTGGTAGGTGATCGTGTCGCCGGCGTCGACCTTGCCGTCGCCGTTGGTGTCGACGATCGCCGAGTCGGTCTTGTCCAGGGTCATCTTCGGGTTGGCCGTCACCGGGACGTCCGCCGTGGCCGGGGCCGTGACGGTCGTGCCCTTCGGGTCCTTGGCCGTCGTGCCGGCGTCGTTGTGCACGGCACCGGCGTCGACGTCGGCCTGCGTCGTGGTGTAGGTGCGCGTGGTGCAGGTGACCGAGGCGCCGGGCGCCAGGGTGCCGGTGCCGCACGCGACGTTCGCCATACCGAGCTTGGCGTCGTTGACGACCACCGAGCTGAGCGTGGTGGTGCCGGTGTTGGTCACCTTGAAGGTGTAGGTGATCTGGTCCCCGGCGTCCGGTCCGTTGCCGTCCAGGTCGGTGATCGCGCCGGCGGTCTTGGTCAGCGAGATCAGCGAGGAGCCGTAGGTCGTCGTGCTCGTGCCGTCCGCCTGGTTGACGACGGTGACGCCGGTCGGCGGGGTCGCGACGACGGAGGCGTTGTTGGCCACCGAGCCGGAGTCCACGTCGGCCTGGGTCAGGACGTACGTCTTGGCCGGGCAGGAGGCCGTCACCCCCGGGACCAGCGACGCGACGCACTGGGCGTTGCTGATGCCCAGCTTGGTGTCGCTGTAGGTCACCGGGGTCAGGGTGGTGGTGCCGGTGTTGGTCACCGTGAAGGTGTAGGTGATCGTGTCACCCGCGTCCGGCCCGTTGCCGTCGATGTCGACCAGCGAGCCGGCCTGCTTGTCGAAGGTGTACGACGCGGTCCGCGTCCAGGGCATGACGACCGTGTCGGTCGCCGCGACCTTGGTGCCGTCCGGCTTGGTGCCGGTCAGCGTCGCGGTGTTGTCGTAGTGGCCCGCGTCGACGTCGGCCTGCGTCAGCACGTGGTTGCGCAGCGGGGTCGTCGGGTAGCCCGCCGGGTAGCAGGTGACCTCCTGGCCCGGGTCGAGCGTGCCGGTGCCGCACGTGGCGTTGTAGATCCCGATGGCCGGGTCGTCCTTGCGAACGTCGGTCAGCGTGATGTTGCCGGTGTTCCTGGCGATGAGGGTGTAGTCGATGCGGTCGCCCGCGTCGACGATCCCGTTGCCGTTGACGTCGACCATGACGCCCCGCTTGTCCAGGGTCAGCCCGGTCGTCTGCGGCACGATCCGCGAGTTGGCGTCGCTCGCGGTCACCGGGGTGCTCGACACCGCCGAGACCGCGTTGACGGTCGCGGTGTTGTCCACCGAGCCACGGTCCACGTCGGTCTGCGTCAGCGCGTAGACCTGGACCAGGCAGGTGGTGGAGGCACCAGGCGCCAGGGCGGTGACCGCCGGCGAGCACGAGGCGGCGTCGAGGCCCAGCTTGGCGTCGGTGATCCGGATCGAGGTCAGGTCCACGTTGCCCGTGTTGGTGACCTTGAACGAGTAGGTGATGGTGTCACCCGGGCCCACGACGTCGTCCCGGACGGTGTCCGCGATGACGGTGTCGGTCTTGTCCAGGGCGATCCTGGGCGCGGTCGTGATCGGCACGTCGACGGCCGAGGGGGCCGTGACCGCGGTCCCGGCCGGGTCCTTGCCCGTCACCGAGGCGGCGTTGTGCACCAGACCGTTGTTCACGTCGGCCTGGGTCAGCGTGTAGGTCTGCTGAGGGCAGGTGACACCGGCGCCGGGCGCGAGCGGGCCGGTGCCGCAGGCCACGTTGGTCAGGCCCAGCTTGGCGTCGTCGAGGACGACCGAACTGATGGTCGTGGTCCCGGTGTTGGTCACGGTGAAGGTGTAGGTGATCTGGTCACCGGCGTCCGGACCGTTGGTGTCGAGGTCGTTGAGGGCGCCCGCCTTCTTGACCAGCGACAGCCTGTCCTTGCCGACGGTGGGGGTGCTGACCAGGGACTTCTGGTCGGTCACCGGTACCCCGGCCGGCGGGATCGCCACCGCGGACGCGACGTTGTCCACCGACCCGGCGTCGATGTCGGCCTGGGTGAGCGTGTAGAGCTTCGCCGGGCAGGCCAGGGTCTGGCCGGGAGCCAGCGAGGCCACGCACGGGGCGCCGCTGATGCCGAGCTTGGCGTCGGTATAGGTCACCGGGGCCAGGGTCACGTTGCCGGTGTTGGTCACCGAGAAGGTGTAGGTAACGGTGTCACCGGCGTCCGGCCCGTTGCCGTCGTTGTCGACCAGCGAGCCCGCGGTCTTGGCGAAGGAGTAGGCCGCCGTCCGGGTGAAGGGCAGCATCACGGTGTCGGTCGCGTTGATCGCCGTGCCGTCCGGCTTCTTGCCGGCCAGGGTGGCGGTGTTGTCGTAGTGACCCGCGTCGATGTCGGCCTGCGTCAGCACGTGGCTGCGCATCGGCGTCGTCGGGTAGCCCGACGGCCAGCAGTGGCGGCTCTCGCCCGGCGCCAGCTGCCCGGCGATCTCGGTGCCTGCCTGGCCCGCCGCCGTGGTCGGGTCGTAGCACAAGGCGTTGTTGATGCCGATGGCCGGGTCGTTCTTGCGGACGTCGGTGAGCGTCGTGTTACCGGTGTTGGACGCCAGCAACGAGTAGTCGATGCGGTCGTTGACGTCCACGATGCCGTTGTTGTTGACGTCGACGTACGTCCCGACCTTGTCCAGGGTCAGCCCGAAGGTCTGGTGGATCGGGGTCGAGGTGGAGTCGGTGGAGCTGCGCGTCGCGCCCGAGGGGCCCGTCGACGAGGCGGTCGCCGTGTTGTTGACGACGCCGGCGTCGATGTCGGCCTGGGTGATCGCGTAGGTGTTGCTCACCGTGACCTGGCAGGTCCGGGTCTGGCCGGGCAGGAAGTCACCCGTGCCGCAGGCCACCGGGTTCGGCGACAGCCGGGTGTCGGTGACGACGAGGTTGCGCTGCGTCGTCGTGCCCGTGTTGGTGACCGTGAAGGTGTAGGTGATGGAGTCGCCCGGGTCGGACTCGTCCTTCACCGTGCCGGTGTCCTTCAGCACGCTGGCGGTCTTGTCCAGCGTGATCTCGCCGACCCGCGACACCGGGGTGGTCGTGGTCGCGGTCGCCGTGACCGGACCGGTGGGCGAGATCGCGGAGGCGCTCGCCGCGTTGGTCACGCCGGCGGCGTCGACGTCGGCCTGGGTCAGCGTGTAGTTCACCGGCGGGCAGGTCGCCGTGGCGCCGGGGGCGAGCGAGGCCACGCACGCCGCCCCCGCGGCCACGCCGGCCTTGGCGTCGGCGTAGGTCACGTTCGTCAGGGTGGTGTTACCGGTGTTGGTCACCGAGAAGGTGTAGGTGATGACGTCACCCACGTCCTGGCGGCCGTCACGGTTGGCGTCCTGCACCGGCCCGGCGATCTTGGACATCGTCAGGGTGCCGGTGCGGGTCAGCGACGTCGACGTCGAGTCGGGCACGGTCAGGGTCGTGCCGTCCGGGCGGGTGAAGGTCGCGACGGCGTCGTTGGCCACCGAGCCGCGGTCCAGGTCGGCCTGGGTGAGGACGTACACGCGTGCCGGGCAGTCCCGGGTCTCCCCCGGTGCCAGCGCAGTGGTCCCGCAGGCCGCCCTGTCCAGGCCGAGGAGCGGGTCGCTGTAGGTGACCGGGTTGAGGTCGGTCGTGCCGGTGTTGGTGACCGAGAAGGTGTAGGTGATCGTGTCGCCCACGTCGGTGCCGTTGGCGTCGATGTCGGCCACCGAGCCAGCCACCTTGTCGAAGGTCGCACCGGAGGTCACGGCCAGCGGGGTCCGCGCCGTCGAGCTGGCCGTGACCGCGGCACCCAGCGCGGGCGTGCCCGTCACGGTGGCGGTGTTGACCACGGTGCCGGCGTTGAAGTCCGCCTGCGTGGTGGTGTATGACACCGCGGTGCAGCTCACCTGCTGGCCCGGCTCGAGGGCGGTGCTGCCGCACCGGACGTTCGACAGACCCAGCTTGGTGTCCGTGAGGGTCACCGTGCTCAGGGTCACCGATCCGGAGTTCGTCACCACGAAGGAGTAGGTGATCCGGTCGCCGGCGTCCTGCTTGCCGTCGTTGTTGGTGTCCACCGGCGTGCTGCCGGTCTTGACCAGCGTGATGCCGGTGGAGGTGTCGAGCGGGGTGGACGTGCCGTCCTTGGCCGACGGCGTGGTGCCGTCGGGGGCGGTCGCCGTCGCCGACGCGTCGTTGACCAGCGAGCCGGTGTTCACGTCCGCCTGGGTGACCGCGTAGGTCTTGGGCGGGCAGGTCACGGTGACCCCCGGCGCCAGCGGCGCCGTGCCGCAGGCGAGGGACGCGATACCGAGCTTGGCGTCGCTGTACGTCACCGTCTTGAGCGTCGTGGTCCCGGTGTTGGTGACCGAGAAGGTGAACTCGATCGTGTCACCGGCGTCCTTGACGCCGTTCTTGTTGGTGTCGGTCCACAGGCCGACTGCCTTGTCCAGCGACAGCGTGTTGATCGGCGGGTAGGTCGTGGTCACCGAGCTGGTGCCCTGGACGACGGTCTTGGCCGGGTCCAGCGCCGCCACGGAGGCGTTGTTGGTGAGCTTGCCCAGGTCGATCTCGGCCTGGGTGAGGGCGTGGGTCACGCCGCTCGGGAAGCAGTAGGCGCTCGCGCCCGGGGCCAGGGAGGTGATGTTCGTGCAGGTCGCCCCGGACAGGCCGAGGGCGGCGTCGGTCACGGTCACCGTGCCGAGCGTGGTGGTACCGGTATTGGTGACCTGGAAGCGGTAGGTCACCGTGTCGCCCGCGTCGACGCGGCCGTCGTTGTTGGCGTCGACGACCGAGCCGGCCGACTTCGTCAGCCTGACCGTGGAGGCCGTTACCAGCGCGGTGGACGTCGTGTCCGTGGGTGAGACGATCGGCTTGCCCACGAGGTCGGTGCCCGTCACGGAGGCGGAGTTGTCCACCGTGCCGCGGTCGGCGTCGGCCTGGGTCAGCGTGTACGTCACCGCCGAGCAGCTGCGGGTCTGGCCGGGGGCCAGGCCCGTCGAGCCGCACGGGAGCGGGGTGGGCGCCAGCAGCGTGTCGGTGAGCTGGACGTTGTTGGCGGTCACGTTGCCGACGTTGGTCACCGTGAAGGTGTAGGTGATCGTGTCACCCGCGTCGGGTCCGTTGCCGTCCAGGTCCACGAGCGTGCCGGCGACCTTGTCGAAGGTCAGCGCCGGGGTGTGCGAGATCGGCGTGGTGGTCGAGGCCGGGGCGGTCACCTCGGCACCCGACGGCGGCTTGCCGTAGGCCGTCGCGTGGTTGACCACCTGCTGGGCGTCCACGTCACCCTGCTGGACGACATAGGTCGTCTTCGCCACGGTGAGCGGGCAGGTGCGCACCTCGCCGGGGGCCAGCGGTCCGGACCCGCAGGCCTCCTTGACCAGGCCGAGCTTGTCGTCGGTGACGGTCACGGGGTTCAGGGTCGTGGAGCCGGTGTTCCTGACCGTGAAGGTGTAGACGATGGTGTCGCCGGCGTCCTGCATGGTGTTGCCGTTGGCGTTGTTGATCGGTGAGGCCGTCTTGGTCAGGGCGATGCCCGACGTGGCGTTCACCGTCGTCGCGGTGCTGTCCGGGCCGGTGACGACGCTGCCGTCGGGCGCGACGCCGGAGGCGGTGGCGTTGTTGACCACGGACCCCGCGTCGATGTCGGCCTGGGTGAGCTTGTAGCCCACGACGGCGCAGGTCACCGTCACGCCCGGGTCCACGGACGCCTGCGAGCAGGTGGCGTTGGTGAGGTTGGCCCGACCGTCGTTGATCGTGACCGGGTCGAGCGTCACGTTGCCGGAGTTGGTGACCGCGAAGGTGTAGGTGACGGTGTCACCCACGTTGACCACGCCGTCGGTGCCCGGGTCGACGGCCGAGGCCGTCTTGTCCAGGGTGATGGCGGGCTTCGGGGTCAGACCGGTGGTGGTGGAGGAGGTGGTCGTCACGGTGGCGCCGGTGGGCGACGTCGCGGACGCCGAGGCGGTGTTCCTGACCGCGCCGGAGTTCATGTCCGCCAGCGTGACCGAGTAGGTCTGCGTGATCTGGCACTCGCGCGTCTCGCCGGGCTTCATCGGCTCGGCCTGGTTCGGGTACCTCGTCTGGTCGGCGGCCGGCGGCCCGCAGACCGCCCCGCTGATGCCCAGCTTGGCGTCGCTGACCCTCGGGTTGGTCAGGGTCTGGGTGCCGGTGTTGGTGATCGAGAAGGTGTAGGTGATCGTGTCACCCTGGCTCGGCCCGGCCGGCGCCGCGGCGTCGACCAGCGAGCCCGCGGTCTTCTTCAGCGCGAGCGTCGAGCTGGGCAGCAGCGCCGTCGAGGTGACGTCGGTGTTGGTCACCGCCGCACCCGTGGGCGGGGTGCCCGAGACCTGGACGTGGTTGTCCCCGGTGCCCTTGTCGATGTCGGCCTGCTGGATCGTGTAGGTGAACGTGTTGCAGGTCAGCGAGCCGCCCGGCGGGATGGGTCCGCCGCCCGCGCAGGGCGCGGTGATGCCGTACGTCAGGTCCTTGACGGTGATGGTCGACAGGGTGACGTTGCCGGTGTTGTAGACGACGAAGTGGAAGGTGATGGTGTCGCCGGCGTCGACCCGGCCGGTGCCGTTGGCGTCGACGACGGGGTCGGCGCTCTTGTCGATCGCGATGGCCGGGGCCGAGGTGATCGTGTCGGTGACCTCGTCGGTGGCAGTGAGCGTCTGCAGCCCGGGCGTCAGCGCGGACACCTGGACGGCGTTGACGACCTTGCCCGCGTCGGCGTCCGCCGCGGTCAGCACGTAGTTGTAGGCGGGGCACGAGCGGGTGGCGCCCGGCGCGAGCGACCCGGTGCCGCAGGCGAGGTTGGTGAGCCCCAGCTTGGCGTCCGTCATACGGACGTCGGACAGGGTCGTGCTCCCGGTGTTGGTGACGGTGAAGGTGTAGCGGATCGTGTCACCGGTGTCCTGGCGCCCGTTGCCGTTCGCGTCGACGATGCCGCCGGAGACCTTGTCCACGGCCAGCGACTCGGTCGGGGTCAGGGAGGTCGTGGTCTGGTCGGTCGCCCCCACGGTCGTCCCCTGCGGGGAGCGGCCCTGGGCCGAGGCGGTGTTCTGCACCGAGCCGGCGTCGGCGTCGGCCTGCGTGACCGTGTAGGTCACGGCCGGGCAGGTGCGCGTCGCCCCCGGGGCCAGCCCGCCCGTGCCGCAGGGCACCAGGAGCAGGTTGAGCGTCGGGTCGGAGATCGTCACCGGGTCGAGGGTGACGTTGCCGGTGTTGGTCACCACGAAGCTGTAGCTGATGGTGTCGCCGGCGTCCTGGCGCTTGTCGCCGTTGGCGTCGACGAGCGGGCCCGCGACCTTGTCCAGGGACAGGCTCGGGACGAGCGTCAGGTCGCGGGAGACCGTGCTCGAGGCCGTGGCCGTCTTGCCCGTGGCGGACACCCCGGTGGCGGTGGCCGTGTTCACGAGCGTCCTGCCGTCCAGGTCGGCCTGCGTCAGCGTGTACCGACCCTGCGAGCAGGTGGCCGTCGCCCCGGGCGCCAGCGGCAGCGGGGTGCAGCCGGTGAGCGGGGTCGAGCCGAGGCGCGGGTCGCTGATGGACAGCTGGTTGATCGTCTCGGCACCGGTGTTCGTCACCTGGAAGCCGTAGTTGACGACGTCACCCGCGTCGGTGCGGCCGTTGCCGTTGATGTCGGTCCGCGACAGCAGCGTCTTGGTCAGCGAGATGAGCACCGACCCCGACGTGGTCGTGGACGTGCCGTCGGTGCTGGTGTAGGTCTTGCCCGCCGGGTCGGTGACGGAGGCGGTCGCGTTGTTGACCGCCGAGCCCGCGTCGATGTCCGACTGGGTGAGGACGTATGTCGTGGAAGAGCAGACCAGGGTCTGGCCCGGCTCGACGGTGCCCGTGCTGCAGGTGGCCTTGACGACGTTGGCCTTCGGGTCGTCCAGGGTGACGAAGGACAGGGTGACCGTCCCGGTGTTCTTGACCGAGAAGCCGTACACGACCTCGTCACCGACGTCGACGCCGTTGCCGTCCTTGTCGACCACCGAGGAGGCGGTCTTGTCGAAGACGTAGTTCACCTTGGGGGCCAGCGAGACGTCGTTGACGTCCTTGGCCGTCACCGGTGCCCCGACGGGCGGGGTGCCCTGGACCGAGGCTTCGTTGTGCACGGTGCCGGCGTTCATGTCGGCCTGGGTGAGGACGTAGTTGGCCACGTAGCAGGTGGTGGTCCGGCCCGGGTCGAGGATCGGCTGGTCGCAGACCCGTCCCGTGAGACCGAGCTTGGCGTCGGTCAGGTTGAGCAGGTTGAGCGTGACGTTGCCGGTGTTGGTGACCAGGAAGGTGTACGTGATGGTGTCACCGGCGTTCGGGGTGACGCCGTCACCGTTGTCGGCCACGGCGGAGGACTGCTTGTCCAGCGCCAGGGTGGGGGTCTGCGTCAGCAGCACCTGGTCGGTGTCCTGACCAGTCACGGTGGTCTTCTTCGGGTCCAGCCCCGCGACGGTCGCGGTGTTGTCCACGCGACCGGCGTCGAGGTCGGCCTGGGTCAGCGTGTAGGCCTTCGACGGGCAGGACGCCGTCGCGCCGGGCGCCAGGGTGGCCGCGCACAGCACGTTGGACATGCCGACCTTGGGGTCCGAGACGGTGACGCCGGTCAGGGTGGTGGCCCCGGTGTTCGTGACCGAGAAGGAGTAGGTCACGGTGTCACCCGCGCTCGGCCCGGCCGGCTGCGCCGAGTCGACCAGGGCGCCGTGGGTCTTGTCCACGGTCACCTGCGAGGTGGGTGTCAGGGCGCGGCTGGTGCTGTCGTCGAGGGAGCGTACGACCTGCGCTTCCGGGCCGACGGCCGTGACGTGGGCGGTGTTGGTGATCGACCCCGCGTCGATGTCGGCCTGCGTCAGCGTGTAGGTCTGCGCCGCGCCGTAGCACCAGTCCCCCTGGCCCGGTGCCAGGCCGTTCGGGTGCTGCTGGTCCAGCCACTGGCAGTAGGTCGAGCCGCTGGTGCTCGTGGTCGGGTCGAGCCGGGAGTCGAGGAGGTCGACGTGGTGCAGCGTCGTGGTCCCGGAGTTGATCACCCAGAAGCGATAGGTCACGGTGTCGCCCGCGTCCAGCCCGTTGCCGTCGACGTCGGTGAGCCCGATGTCGGTCTTGTCCAGGGTCACCTTGGTGGCGCCGGACGTCGCGGTGGTGGTGCTGTCGGGGGCGGAGGTGACCGGGGCGCCCTTGGGGTCGGTACCCGAGGCCGTGGCCTTGTTGGTCACGGCACCGCTGTCCACGTCGGTCTGGGTCAGGGTGTACGTCTGGGCCGAGCAGACCCGGCTGGCACCGGCGGCCAGGGGCGTCACGCCGCAGGCCAGGTTCTGGGCCTTGACCAGCGGGTCGGTGTAGGTCACGTTGCTGATCGACACGGTGCCGGTGTTGATCACCGTGAAGTAGTACGTAAGGGTGTCGCCCGCGTCAGGTCCGTTGCCGTCCAGGTCCATCAGCTGGCCTGCGGTCTTGTCGATGGTCAGGCCCGGCGTCTTCGCGAGGGCGTCGGTGACCGCACCCGTCGCGGTGACGGCGCTGCCCGTGGTGGGCGTCCCCGTGGCGGTGACCGCGTTGGTGACGGTCCCGGCGTCGAGGTCGGCCTGGGTGAGGGTGTAGGTCGTCTTCGCCACCGCGATGGTGCAGGTGGCCTGGCCGCCCGGGGTCAGGGTGCCGGTGCAGGGCTCGTTGGACAGGCCCAGCCTGGGGTCGGTGATGGCGACCAGCTCAGGGTCGTGGTCCCGGTGTTCGTGACCACGAAGGTGTAGCCGATCGTGTCGCCGACGCTGTTGCGGCCGTCACCCGAGGCGTCCACGACGCCCCCGGACTGCTTGACCACGCTCAGGGTGGTCGACCGGGTCACGGGGGTGGCCGTGCCGTCCGCGCCGGAGAGGACCTGGCCCTTGGGGGTGGTGGCCGAGGAAGTGGCCGAGTTGTCGACCGAGCCACGGTCCACGTCCGCCTGCGTCAGCGTGTAGACGCGGGTCAGGCAGGTGATCGTCGCGCCCGGTGCGACCGACGTGGCGCCGCAGGAGCTGTTGGTCAGGCCCAGCATCGAGTCGGTGACCGCCGGGGTGAGCGTGACGTTGCCGGTGTTGACGATCACAAAGGTGTAGGTGATCGTGTCGCCGGGTCCGGTCTTGCCGTCGCCGTTGTCGACGATCGGCCCGGCCTGCTTGTCGAAGACGTACGACGGGGTCGACGCCACCGTGGTGGTGGTGCTGCCGGGGCCGGTCACCGTGGTGCCGTCGGGCTTCGTCCCCGAGGCCACGGCGGTGTTCGTCACCAGGCCGGCGTCGGCGTCCGCCACCGCGAGGGTGTAGGGCGCCGAGATCTGGCAGTCGCGGCTCGCGCCCGGCGCCAGCGCGCCGGTCCCGCAGGCCACGGCGGACAGACCCAGCTTAGTGTCGGTCACGGTCACCGGGTCCAGGCTCACGGTCCCGGAGTTGGTCACCTTGAAGGTGTAGGTGATCGTGTCGCCGGCACCGACCTGCCCGTCACCGTTGGTGTCGGTCAGGGCGCCGGCGGTCTTCGCCAGCGTGATGCCCGAGCTCTGGGTCACGGTCACGTCGGCGGTGTCGCCGCCTTGCACGACCGTGCCCTGCGGCGAGGTGCCCGCGATGGTCGCGGCGTTGTGCACCAGGCCGGCGTCGATGTCGGCCTGCGTCAGGGTGTACGTCGCCGGGGTGCAGCTGCGCTGGGTGCCCGCCGCCAGCGGGGTGGAACCGCAGGCCACGTTCAGCTTGAGCAGGGTGTCGGTCAGGACGAGGTCGCTCAGCGACACCGTGCCGGTGTTCTGGACCACGAACTGGTAGGTGATGGTGTCACCCACGTCGACCTTGTTGGTGCCGTTGGCGTCCACGATGGACCCGGCGATCTTGTCCAGCGTCACGCTCGGAGTGGGCGCGACCGGGGTCGTGGCGGTGCCGTTCGCCTTGACCTGCTGACCGGAGTTGGTCAGACCCGACACGGTCGCGGCGTTGTCGACCCGACCGGCGTTCGCGTCGGCCGCGGTGATGGTGTATGTCACCGGGGCGGTGGTGCAGGTGCGGGTCTCGCCGCCGGCCAGCGGGCCGGTCCCGCAATCGACGTTGGTCAGGCCGAGCTTGGTGTCGTTGAGCTTGATGCTGTTGAGCGTGACCGAGCCGGTGTTGGTCACCGTGAAGGTGTACTGCACCGTGTCGCCGGCGTCCTGCTTGCCGTCGTTGTTCGCGTCGACGTAGTTGCCCACCTGCTTGACCAGGCTCATCGACTGGGTCGGCGACAGCGGCACGGACGCGGAGGCGGTGCCAGGCACGACCGTCTTGTCGGGCGCCAGGGCGCTCGCGGTCGCGGTGTTGTTGACCATGCCCAGGTCGATGTCGGCCTGGGTGATCGTGTAGGCCGGGGAGGTGCAGGTGATCGAGGCGCCGGGCGCCACGGTGCCGCTGCCGCACACCACTCCCGCCATACCGATCTTGTTGTCGGTGATGGCGACCGAGCTGAGCGTAACGGTTCCGGTGTTGGTGACGGTGAAGGTGTAGCTCACCCGGTCACCGGCGTCCTGCTTGCCGGTGCCGTTGCTGTCGACCACCGAGCCGGCGGTCTTGGTGAAGCTGTATGCCGGTCGGGTCGTGACCGGGATGGTCACGCTGTCGGAGGCGGTCAGCGCCGCACCGATCGGCGGCTGCCCGGAGACGGTCGCGGTGTTGACGATCTGCGCGGCGTCCAGGTCGCTCTGGGAGACCGTGTAGGCCCGCCCGGCCGTGGAGGCGAAGCAGTACTGCGACTCGCCCGGGGCCAGGGTCCCGGTGCCGCACCGCACGGTGGCGAGGCCGAGCTTGGCGTCGGTGATCGTCAGGTCGGACAGGGTCACCGTCCCGGTGTTGGTCACGTAGAAGCGGTAGGTGACCGTGTCACCGGCGCTGTTGCGACCGTCGCCGTTGGTGTCCACGACCGCGCTGGCCGTCTTGTCCAGGACCAGCCCACGCTGCTGGGTGATCGGGGTGGAGGTCGTGTCGGGGGTGGAGGTCACCGGGGCGCTGCTCGGGGCCGGTCCGGTGGCCGAGGCCGTGGCGGAGTTGTCGTAGTCCGCGTCGATGTCGGCCTGGGTCAGGACGGAGGTCTTCTGGAAGCACTCGCGGGCGACGCCCGGGTCAGCGGGGTGGCCGGGTTGCACGCCTGAGCGGTCAGCTGGAGCTTGGTGTCGGTCACCGTGGGGCTGTACGGCGTGAGCGTGCCGGTGTTGGTGATCACGTAGGTGAAGGTGATGGTGTCACCGGCGTCTGTCTTGCCGTTGGCGTTCGCGTCGGCGATGACCCCGGCCTGCTTGTCGAGCGCGATGCTCGGCGGCTGGATCGGGTAGGTCGACGGGTAGGTTGAGAAGGTGGTGCGCTCGGTGTCCGAGCCGGACACCTGGGCGCCGCTCGGCGGGGTGCCGATCGCGGTGGCGGTGTTGACCAGGGTGTCGGCGTTGATGTCCGCCTGGGTGATCGAGTACGT
>NZ_JAKZHU010000010.1 GCF_022568795.1 Arsenicicoccus dermatophilus
GGCGGTGCTGCCGCACCGGACGTTCGACAGACCCAGCTTGGTGTCCGTGAGGGTCACCGTGCTCCGGGGTTCGCGATCCGGAGTTCGTCACCACGAAGGAGTAGGTGATCCGGTCGCCGGCGTCCTGCTTGCCGTCGTTGTTGGTGTCCACCGGCGTGCTGCCGGTCTTGACCAGCGTGATGCCGGTGGAGGTGTCGAGCGGGGTGGACGTGCCGTCCTTGGCCGACGGCGTGGTGCCGTCGGGGGCGGTCGTCGCCGACGCGTCGTTGACCAGCGAGCCGGTGTTCACGTCCGCCTGGGTGACCGCGTAGGTCTTGGGCGGGCAGGTCACGGTGACCCCGGCGCCAGCGGCGCCGTGCCGCAGGCGAGGGACGCGATACCGAGCTTGGCGTCGCTGTACGTCACCGTCTTGAGCGTCGTGGTCCCGGTGTTGGTGACCGAGAAGGTGAACTCGATCGTGTCACCGGCGTCCTTGACGCCGTTCTTGTTGGTGTCGGTCCACAGGCCGACTGCCTTGTCCAGCGACAGCGTGTTGATCGGCGGGTAGGTCGTGGTCACCGAGCTGGTGCCCTGGACGACGGTCTTGGCCGGGTCCAGCGCCGCCACGGAGGCGTTGTTGGTGAGCTTGCCCAGGTCGATCTCGGCCTGGGTGAGGGCGTGGGTCACGCCGCTCGGGAAGCAGTAGGCGCTCGCGCCCGGGGCCAGGGAGGTGATGTTCGTGCAGGTCGCCCCGGACAGGCCGAGGGCGGCGTCGGTCACGGTCACCGTGCCGAGCGTGGTGGTACCGGTATTGGTGACCTGGAAGCGGTAGGTCACCGTGTCGCCCGCGTCGACGCGGCCGTCGTTGTTGGCGTCGACGACCGAGCCGGCCGACTTCGTCAGCCTGACCGTGGAGGCCGTTACCAGCGCGGTGGACGTCGTGTCCGTGGGTGAGACGATCGGCTTGCCCACGAGGTCGGTGCCCGTCACGGAGGCGGAGTTGTCCACCGTGCCGCGGTCGGCGTCGGCCTGGGTCAGCGTGTACGTCACCGCCGAGCAGCTGCGGGTCTGGCCGGGGGCCAGGCCCGTCGAGCCGCACGGGAGCGGGGTGGGCGCCAGCAGCGTGTCGGTGAGCTGGACGTTGTTGGCGGTCACGTTGCCGACGTTGGTCACCGTGAAGGTGTAGGTGATCGTGTCACCCGCGTCGGGTCCGTTGCCGTCCAGGTCCACGAGCGTGCCGGCGACCTTGTCGAAGGTCAGCGCCGGGGTGTGCGAGATCGGCGTGGTGGTCGAGGCCGGGGCGGTCACCTCGGCACCCGACGGCGGCTTGCCGTAGGCCGTCGCGTGGTTGACCACCTGCTGGGCGTCCACGTCACCCTGCTGGACGACATAGGTCGTCTTCGCCACGGTGAGCGGGCAGGTGCGCACCTCGCCGGGGGCCAGCGGTCCGGACCCGCAGGCCTCCTTGACCAGGCCGAGCTTGTCGTCGGTGACGGTCACGGGGTTCAGGGTCGTGGAGCCGGTGTTCCTGACCGTGAAGGTGTAGACGATGGTGTCGCCGGCGTCCTGCATGGTGTTGCCGTTGGCGTTGTTGATCGGTGAGGCCGTCTTGGTCAGGGCGATGCCCGACGTGGCGTTCACCGTCGTCGCGGTGCTGTCCGGGCCGGTGACGACGCTGCCGTCGGGCGCGACGCCGGAGGCGGTGGCGTTGTTGACCACGGACCCCGCGTCGATGTCGGCCTGGGTGAGCTTGTAGCCCACGACGGCGCAGGTCACCGTCACGCCCGGGTCCACGGACGCCTGCGAGCAGGTGGCGTTGGTGAGGTTGGCCCGACCGTCGTTGATCGTGACCGGGTCGAGCGTCACGTTGCCGGAGTTGGTGACCGCGAAGGTGTAGGTGACGGTGTCACCCACGTTGACCACGCCGTCGGTGCCCGGGTCGACGGCCGAGGCCGTCTTGTCCAGGGTGATGGCGGGCTTCGGGGTCAGACCGGTGGTGGTGGAGGAGGTGGTCGTCACGGTGGCGCCGGTGGGCGACGTCGCGGACGCCGAGGCGGTGTTCCTGACCGCGCCGGAGTTCATGTCCGCCAGCGTGACCGAGTAGGTCTGCGTGATCTGGCACTCGCGCGTCTCGCCGGGCTTCATCGGCTCGGCCTGGTTCGGGTACCTCGTCTGGTCGGCGGCCGGCGGCCCGCAGACCGCCCCGCTGATGCCCAGCTTGGCGTCGCTGACCCTCGGGTTGGTCAGGGTCTGGGTGCCGGTGTTGGTGATCGAGAAGGTGTAGGTGATCGTGTCACCCTGGCTCGGCCCGGCCGGCGCCGCGGCGTCGACCAGCGAGCCCGCGGTCTTCTTCAGCGCGAGCGTCGAGCTGGGCAGCAGCGCCGTCGAGGTGACGTCGGTGTTGGTCACCGCCGCACCCGTGGGCGGGGTGCCCGAGACCTGGACGTGGTTGTCCCCGGTGCCCTTGTCGATGTCGGCCTGCTGGATCGTGTAGGTGAACGTGTTGCAGGTCAGCGAGCCGCCCGGCGGGATGGGTCCGCCGCCCGCGCAGGGCGCGGTGATGCCGTACGTCAGGTCCTTGACGGTGATGGTCGACAGGGTGACGTTGCCGGTGTTGTAGACGACGAAGTGGAAGGTGATGGTGTCGCCGGCGTCGACCCGGCCGGTGCCGTTGGCGTCGACGACGGGGTCGGCGCTCTTGTCGATCGCGATGGCCGGGGCCGAGGTGATCGTGTCGGTGACCTCGTCGGTGGCAGTGAGCGTCTGCAGCCCGGGCGTCAGCGCGGACACCTGGACGGCGTTGACGACCTTGCCCGCGTCGGCGTCCGCCGCGGTCAGCACGTAGTTGTAGGCGGGGCACGAGCGGGTGGCGCCCGGCGCGAGCGACCCGGTGCCGCAGGCGAGGTTGGTGAGCCCCAGCTTGGCGTCCGTCATACGGACGTCGGACAGGGTCGTGCTCCCGGTGTTGGTGACGGTGAAGGTGTAGCGGATCGTGTCACCGGTGTCCTGGCGCCCGTTGCCGTTCGCGTCGACGATGCCGCCGGAGACCTTGTCCACGGCCAGCGACTCGGTCGGGGTCAGGGAGGTCGTGGTCTGGTCGGTCGCCCCCACGGTCGTCCCCTGCGGGGAGCGGCCCTGGGCCGAGGCGGTGTTCTGCACCGAGCCGGCGTCGGCGTCGGCCTGCGTGACCGTGTAGGTCACGGCCGGGCAGGTGCGCGTCGCCCCCGGGGCCAGCCCGCCCGTGCCGCAGGGCACCAGGAGCAGGTTGAGCGTCGGGTCGGAGATCGTCACCGGGTCGAGGGTGACGTTGCCGGTGTTGGTCACCACGAAGCTGTAGCTGATGGTGTCGCCGGCGTCCTGGCGCTTGTCGCCGTTGGCGTCGACGAGCGGGCCCGCGACCTTGTCCAGGGACAGGCTCGGGACGAGCGTCAGGTCGCGGGAGACCGTGCTCGAGGCCGTGGCCGTCTTGCCCGTGGCGGACACCCCGGTGGCGGTGGCCGTGTTCACGAGCGTCCTGCCGTCCAGGTCGGCCTGCGTCAGCGTGTACCGACCCTGCGAGCAGGTGGCCGTCGCCCCGGGCGCCAGCGGCAGCGGGGTGCAGCCGGTGAGCGGGGTCGAGCCGAGGCGCGGGTCGCTGATGGACAGCTGGTTGATCGTCTCGGCACCGGTGTTCGTCACCTGGAAGCCGTAGTTGACGACGTCACCCGCGTCGGTGCGGCCGTTGCCGTTGATGTCGGTCCGCGACAGCAGCGTCTTGGTCAGCGAGATGAGCACCGACCCCGACGTGGTCGTGGACGTGCCGTCGGTGCTGGTGTAGGTCTTGCCCGCCGGGTCGGTGACGGAGGCGGTCGCGTTGTTGACCGCCGAGCCCGCGTCGATGTCCGACTGGGTGAGGACGTATGTCGTGGAAGAGCAGACCAGGGTCTGGCCCGGCTCGACGGTGCCCGTGCTGCAGGTGGCCTTGACGACGTTGGCCTTCGGGTCGTCCAGGGTGACGAAGGACAGGGTGACCGTCCCGGTGTTCTTGACCGAGAAGCCGTACACGACCTCGTCACCGACGTCGACGCCGTTGCCGTCCTTGTCGACCACCGAGGAGGCGGTCTTGTCGAAGACGTAGTTCACCTTGGGGGCCAGCGAGACGTCGTTGACGTCCTTGGCCGTCACCGGTGCCCCGACGGGCGGGGTGCCCTGGACCGAGGCTTCGTTGTGCACGGTGCCGGCGTTCATGTCGGCCTGGGTGAGGACGTAGTTGGCCACGTAGCAGGTGGTGGTCCGGCCCGGGTCGAGGATCGGCTGGTCGCAGACCCGTCCCGTGAGACCGAGCTTGGCGTCGGTCAGGTTGAGCAGGTTGAGCGTGACGTTGCCGGTGTTGGTGACCAGGAAGGTGTACGTGATGGTGTCACCGGCGTTCGGGGTGACGCCGTCACCGTTGTCGGCCACGGCGGAGGACTGCTTGTCCAGCGCCAGGGTGGGGGTCTGCGTCAGCAGCACCTGGTCGGTGTCCTGACCAGTCACGGTGGTCTTCTTCGGGTCCAGCCCCGCGACGGTCGCGGTGTTGTCCACGCGACCGGCGTCGAGGTCGGCCTGGGTCAGCGTGTAGGCCTTCGACGGGCAGGACGCCGTCGCGCCGGGCGCCAGGGTGGCCGCGCACAGCACGTTGGACATGCCGACCTTGGGGTCCGAGACGGTGACGCCGGTCAGGGTGGTGGCCCCGGTGTTCGTGACCGAGAAGGAGTAGGTCACGGTGTCACCCGCGCTCGGCCCGGCCGGCTGCGCCGAGTCGACCAGGGCGCCGTGGGTCTTGTCCACGGTCACCTGCGAGGTGGGTGTCAGGGCGCGGCTGGTGCTGTCGTCGAGGGAGCGTACGACCTGCGCTTCCGGGCCGACGGCCGTGACGTGGGCGGTGTTGGTGATCGACCCCGCGTCGATGTCGGCCTGCGTCAGCGTGTAGGTCTGCGCCGCGCCGTAGCACCAGTCCCCCTGGCCCGGTGCCAGGCCGTTCGGGTGCTGCTGGTCCAGCCACTGGCAGTAGGTCGAGCCGCTGGTGCTCGTGGTCGGGTCGAGCCGGGAGTCGAGGAGGTCGACGTGGTGCAGCGTCGTGGTCCCGGAGTTGATCACCCAGAAGCGATAGGTCACGGTGTCGCCCGCGTCCAGCCCGTTGCCGTCGACGTCGGTGAGCCCGATGTCGGTCTTGTCCAGGGTCACCTTGGTGGCGCCGGACGTCGCGGTGGTGGTGCTGTCGGGGGCGGAGGTGACCGGGGCGCCCTTGGGGTCGGTACCCGAGGCCGTGGCCTTGTTGGTCACGGCACCGCTGTCCACGTCGGTCTGGGTCAGGGTGTACGTCTGGGCCGAGCAGACCCGGCTGGCACCGGCGGCCAGGGGCGTCACGCCGCAGGCCAGGTTCTGGGCCTTGACCAGCGGGTCGGTGTAGGTCACGTTGCTGATCGACACGGTGCCGGTGTTGATCACCGTGAAGTAGTACGTAAGGGTGTCGCCCGCGTCAGGTCCGTTGCCGTCCAGGTCCATCAGCTGGCCTGCGGTCTTGTCGATGGTCAGGCCCGGCGTCTTCGCGAGGGCGTCGGTGACCGCACCCGTCGCGGTGACGGCGCTGCCCGTGGTGGGCGTCCCCGTGGCGGTGACCGCGTTGGTGACGGTCCCGGCGTCGAGGTCGGCCTGGGTGAGGGTGTAGGTCGTCTTCGCCACCGCGATGGTGCAGGTGGCCTGGCCGCCCGGGGTCAGGGTGCCGGTGCAGGGCTCGTTGGACAGGCCCAGCCTGGGGTCGGTGATGGCGACCGAGCTCAGGGTCGTGGTCCCGGTGTTCGTGACCACGAAGGTGTAGCCGATCGTGTCGCCGACGCTGTTGCGGCCGTCACCCGAGGCGTCCACGACGCCCCCGGACTGCTTGACCACGCTCAGGGTGGTCGACCGGGTCACGGGGGTGGCCGTGCCGTCCGCGCCGGAGAGGACCTGGCCCTTGGGGGTGGTGGCCGAGGAAGTGGCCGAGTTGTCGACCGAGCCACGGTCCACGTCCGCCTGCGTCAGCGTGTAGACGCGGGTCAGGCAGGTGATCGTCGCGCCCGGTGCGACCGACGTGGCGCCGCAGGAGCTGTTGGTCAGGCCCAGCATCGAGTCGGTGACCGCCGGGGTGAGCGTGACGTTGCCGGTGTTGACGATCACAAAGGTGTAGGTGATCGTGTCGCCGGGTCCGGTCTTGCCGTCGCCGTTGTCGACGATCGGCCCGGCCTGCTTGTCGAAGACGTACGACGGGGTCGACGCCACCGTGGTGGTGGTGCTGCCGGGGCCGGTCACCGTGGTGCCGTCGGGCTTCGTCCCCGAGGCCACGGCGGTGTTCGTCACCAGGCCGGCGTCGGCGTCCGCCACCGCGAGGGTGTAGGGCGCCGAGATCTGGCAGTCGCGGCTCGCGCCCGGCGCCAGCGCGCCGGTCCCGCAGGCCACGGCGGACAGACCCAGCTTAGTGTCGGTCACGGTCACCGGGTCCAGGCTCACGGTCCCGGAGTTGGTCACCTTGAAGGTGTAGGTGATCGTGTCGCCGGCACCGACCTGCCCGTCACCGTTGGTGTCGGTCAGGGCGCCGGCGGTCTTCGCCAGCGTGATGCCCGAGCTCTGGGTCACGGTCACGTCGGCGGTGTCGCCGCCTTGCACGACCGTGCCCTGCGGCGAGGTGCCCGCGATGGTCGCGGCGTTGTGCACCAGGCCGGCGTCGATGTCGGCCTGCGTCAGGGTGTACGTCGCCGGGGTGCAGCTGCGCTGGGTGCCCGCCGCCAGCGGGGTGGAACCGCAGGCCACGTTCAGCTTGAGCAGGGTGTCGGTCAGGACGAGGTCGCTCAGCGACACCGTGCCGGTGTTCTGGACCACGAACTGGTAGGTGATGGTGTCACCCACGTCGACCTTGTTGGTGCCGTTGGCGTCCACGATGGACCCGGCGATCTTGTCCAGCGTCACGCTCGGAGTGGGCGCGACCGGGGTCGTGGCGGTGCCGTTCGCCTTGACCTGCTGACCGGAGTTGGTCAGACCCGACACGGTCGCGGCGTTGTCGACCCGACCGGCGTTCGCGTCGGCCGCGGTGATGGTGTATGTCACCGGGGCGGTGGTGCAGGTGCGGGTCTCGCCGCCGGCCAGCGGGCCGGTCCCGCAATCGACGTTGGTCAGGCCGAGCTTGGTGTCGTTGAGCTTGATGCTGTTGAGCGTGACCGAGCCGGTGTTGGTCACCGTGAAGGTGTACTGCACCGTGTCGCCGGCGTCCTGCTTGCCGTCGTTGTTCGCGTCGACGTAGTTGCCCACCTGCTTGACCAGGCTCATCGACTGGGTCGGCGACAGCGGCACGGACGCGGAGGCGGTGCCAGGCACGACCGTCTTGTCGGGCGCCAGGGCGCTCGCGGTCGCGGTGTTGTTGACCATGCCCAGGTCGATGTCGGCCTGGGTGATCGTGTAGGCCGGGGAGGTGCAGGTGATCGAGGCGCCGGGCGCCACGGTGCCGCTGCCGCACACCACTCCCGCCATACCGATCTTGTTGTCGGTGATGGCGACCGAGCTGAGCGTAACGGTTCCGGTGTTGGTGACGGTGAAGGTGTAGCTCACCCGGTCACCGGCGTCCTGCTTGCCGGTGCCGTTGCTGTCGACCACCGAGCCGGCGGTCTTGGTGAAGCTGTATGCCGGTCGGGTCGTGACCGGGATGGTCACGCTGTCGGAGGCGGTCAGCGCCGCACCGATCGGCGGCTGCCCGGAGACGGTCGCGGTGTTGACGATCTGCGCGGCGTCCAGGTCGCTCTGGGAGACCGTGTAGGCCCGCCCGGCCGTGGAGGCGAAGCAGTACTGCGACTCGCCCGGGGCCAGGGTCCCGGTGCCGCACCGCACGGTGGCGAGGCCGAGCTTGGCGTCGGTGATCGTCAGGTCGGACAGGGTCACCGTCCCGGTGTTGGTCACGTAGAAGCGGTAGGTGACCGTGTCACCGGCGCTGTTGCGACCGTCGCCGTTGGTGTCCACGACCGCGCTGGCCGTCTTGTCCAGGACCAGCCCACGCTGCTGGGTGATCGGGGTGGAGGTCGTGTCGGGGGTGGAGGTCACCGGGGCGCTGCTCGGGGCCGGTCCGGTGGCCGAGGCCGTGGCGGAGTTGTCGTAGGTGCCCGCGTCGATGTCGGCCTGGGTCAGGACGGAGGTCTTCTGGAAGCACTCACGGGCGACGCCCGGGTCCAGCGGGGTGGCCGGGTTGCACGCCTGACCGGTCAGCTGGAGCTTGGTGTCGGTCACCGTGGGGCTGTACAGCGTGAGCGTGCCGGTGTTGGTGATCACGTAGGTGAAGGTGATGGTGTCACCGGCGTCTGTCTTGCCGTTGGCGTTCGCGTCGGCGATGACCCCGGCCTGCTTGTCGAGCGCGATGCTCGGCGGCTGGATCGGGTAGGTCGACGGGATCGTCGAGAAGGTCGTGCGCTCGGTGTCCGAGCCGGACACCTGGGCGCCGCTCGGCGGGGTGCCGATCGCGGTGGCGGTGTTGACCAGGGTGTCGGCGTTGATGTCCGCCTGGGTGATCGAGTACGTCCTGCTGACGGTGCAGGTCCTGGTGTCGCCCGGCAGCAGCGTGCCCACGCCGCAGTCCACGGCGTTGAGGCCGAGCTTGGTGTCGGTGACAGTGACCGGGTTGAGGGTCACGGTGCCGGTGTTGGTGACCACGAAGGTGTAGGTCAGCGTGTCACCGGCGTCCGGGCCGTTCTTGTCCGGGTCGGACAGCGCGCTGGTGCGCTTGTCCAGGGTCAGGCCCGGGGCGGTGGTGAAGGCCGTCGACGTGGCGTCGGTGCTGGTCACCGTGCGCCCGCTGGTCGGGTTGGTCGCCGTCGTCGTGGCGGAGTTGTTGACCGCGCCGGCGTCCACGTCGGCCTGGGTCAGCGTGTAGGTCTTGGCGGTGCAGGTGCGGGACTGGCCGGGCGCCAGCGGGCTGGTGTCGCCGGCGTCGCAGACCTGTCCGGTCCACCCGACCTTGGCGTCGGTGACCGTGACCGGGGTCAGTGACACGTTGCCGGTGTTGGTGACGGTGAAGGTGTAGGCGATCTGGTCGCCCGCGGTCACGGTGCCGCTCTTGTCCACGTCGACGACGCCGGCGGTGGAGCCGAGACCGCCGCTCTGCGGGGTGACGGCCTTGTCCAGCGTGATGGCGGGGACGGCCTGGATCGGGACGTCGGCCATGCTCGTGGCCCTGGCCTGGGTGGCGGCCGGGTCGGAGCCGGTGCCGGTGGCGGAGGCGTCGTTGTGCACGTTGGCGGCGTCGACGTCGGCCTGGGTGATCTGGTAGGTCACCGGGGTGCAGTCGCGGGACTGACCCGGCTCGAGGGGCGAGGTGCTCCGGGCGTCGCACACCCGGTCGGTCAGGCCCAGCTTGGCGTCGGTCAGGGTGACGGCGGCGAGCGACACGTTGCCGGTGTTGACGACCTGGAAGGAGTAGGTCACCGAGTCCCCGACGTTGCGGACGCCGTCACCGTTGACGTCGGTGTAGGCCGCGGTCTTGGCCAGGGTCAGGGCGACCTGGGCCGGGATCGTGGTGGACTCGCTGTCGGTGGACGTGACGTCCGCGTTCTGCGGGGAGAAGCCGTGGATGGTGGCGGTGTTGTCCAGCGTCCCGGAGTTCACGTCCGCCTGGGTGACCGTGTAGGTGTAGTCGTTGCAGCTCGCGGTGGCACCGGGTGCCAGACCGCCCGCGAAGCAGGAGGTGTAGTTCTGCGCCAGCTTGGCGTCGACGAGCTGGACATTGCTCAGCGTGACGTTCCCGGTGTTGGTCACCGTGAAGCGGTAGGTGATCTTGTCACCGATGTCGATGCGGCCGTTGGCGTTGACGTCGATGAACGGCGAGGTGGCCGGCGTCGTCGACGCGAGCGTCTGCTTGTTCAGCAGGATGCTGGGAGTCGTGGTGACCGGCACGGTGGCGGTCGCCGGCCCCTCGGCGAGGGCGCCCGAGGGCGCGTTGCCCTTGGCGCGCGCGGTGTTGTCGACCTTGCCCGCGTCGATGTCGGCCTGGGTCAGCTTGTAGGTCACGGTGACGCCGCAGGCGCGGGAGGCGCCGGGGGCGAGCGGCCCGGTGCCGCAGGCGACGGCGGCCTGGGAGATCTTGGTGTCGGTGATCGAGATCTGGTCCAGGGTCACCGACCCGGTGTTCTTGACCGAGAAGGAGTAGTCGACGGTGTCACCGGGGTCGGTGACGCCGTTGCCGTTGCTGTCCTTGACCTGGGTGGCCGTCTTGGTGAGCGCGAGCAGCGGCGCGGCGCCGATCGTGGTCGACGCGGCGTCCTGCGCGCTGATCTCGTTGCCGACCGGCGGCTGGGCGTAGGCGTAGGCGGTGTTGTTGACCGCTCCGGAGTCCACGTCGGTCTGGGTCAGGGTGTAGGTGTAGGGCGTGCAGGCGCGGGTGTTCCCCGGGGCCAGGGAGCCGGTGCCGCAGGCGAGGCGGTTCAGGCCCAGGCGGGCGTCGGTGAGCACCAAGGTGCTCAGCGACACCGAGCCGGTGTTCTTGACCGAGAAGGAGTAGGTGATGGTGTCACCGGCGTCGGTGAGGCCGTTGTTGTTGGCGTCGATGACAGAGCCGGCGGTCTTGTCCAGCGTGAGGGCCGAGGTGCCCTGGACGGTGCTGGACGCGTTGTCGGTGGACAGCACCACCGATCCCGAGGGACTGGTGCCCGAGGCGGACGCGGCGTTGTCGTAGGTTCCGGAGTCCAGGTCGGCCTGGGTGATCGAGTGGGTAGCCGTCGGGCAGTCGACGGTGGCACCCGGGGCCAGGGAGCCCGCGCAGGTGTTGTTGATGCCCAGCTTGGAGTCGTTGACGGTCACCGGGGCCAGGGTCACCGTGCCGGTGTTGGTCACGGTGAAGGAGTACGTCAGCTGGTCGCCGACGTCGGTGACGCCGTTCTTGTTGACGTCGACGATGGTGGCGGAGGCCTTCTTGTCCAGCAGGATCGACGGGCTCGGGGGCACCGTCAGGCTCGCGGAGCCGGTGGCGGTGACGCTGGAGTTGTCGCTCGCGGTGCCGCTGGCGGACGCGGTGTTGTCGACCTTCCCGGCGTCGATCTCGGCCTGGGTGAGGACGTGCGCCTTGGTCGGGCAGGTGATGGTGGCGCCGACGGCGACGTCGCCGCAGCTGAGGTTGGTCACGCCGAGCTTGGTGTCGGTGACCAGGACGTTGGCGATCGGCAGGTTGCCGGTGTTGGTGACGGTGAAGGTATAGGTCACCGTGTCGCCGGCGTTCTGACGGCCGTCGTTGTTGGTGTCGACCACCGAGCTCACGGTCTTGGCCAGGTCGATCTTGGGACCGGCGGAGATGGTCATCGTCTTGGACGCGGTGCCGGTGGCCTGGCGCCCCTGGGGGTCCTGGCCCGTGGCGGTCGCGGTGTTGTCCACCTTGCCGTTGGTCACGTCGCTGGCCGTGATCGTGTACGACCGGCTCGGGGAGCAGGTCACGCTGTCCCCCGGGGCGAGCGTGGTCACCGAGCTGTTGCAGGTGAGGGCGCTGATGCCCAGCTTGCTGTCGGTGATCCGCAGGTTGGTGAGGTTGACCAGACCGGTGTTCTTGATGGTGAAGGTGTACGTGATCGTGTCCCCGGCGTCCTGCAGACGGTTGCCGTTGACGTCGACGATCGGGGCGGCCGACTTGGTCAGCTGGAGCGAGGGCACCGGCGGCAGCGGCGGGGGCACGCAGGCGACGTTGTTGGTGGTCACCGCGTCCTGGGTGCCGGGCAGCGCCACGGAGTTGTACAGACCGGTGCCGGGCTGCTGGGTGTTGCACGCGACGGCCTGGTTGGAGTCGGTGTAGTGGAACTTCACCAGCACGGTGTAGGTGTGCGTGCCCCCGGCCTGCAGCGTGGTCCCGGCGGGAGCGAGGGTGTACGGCCCGGCACCGGTGGCGCCGGTGCCGGCGGGGACGGCCGGCCCGCTCGTGGTCCAGGTCGCCGAGTCCACCGCGATGTTGGAGGCGAACTGCGGGCGGTCGGTCAGGGCGCCATACTGCCCATCGACCTGACCGGTGTTCTTGACGGTCACGGTGTAGGACACCGTGTAGGTGCCGTCGGCGGCGGGGCCGTTGACCACGCCGGCGGACTTGGCCGCGTCGAAGACCGCAGTCCGCACCGGCGGGTTGACGCACGCCGCGTTGTTGGTGAGCGAGGTCTCCGAGGCACCCGAGAGGGTGATCGAGTTGTACAACACATCCCGAGCAGTTGCAGACGGTGGCCAGGTTC
>NZ_JAKZHU010000011.1 GCF_022568795.1 Arsenicicoccus dermatophilus
CGGGTGGCGCCGGAGCAGCCGGCCAGGGCGAGCGCAGAGGCCGCCGTGACCGCGGCCAGCGAGGCGCCGACTTCTTGGGAGCGACCATGGTCACTGCCACCTTCCCCCGGCATACCCCGGGGCTGTCGGTCGGCTGCAGGGAGTCACGCATGCTCCCAGACTTGCAGCCTGATGAATACTTACGTGACCATCATAGGCCAGATGCCGGGACTTTCACCACTTCCGTCACTTTTCCCGCAGCACTCTCCGAATCGCGATCACTGTCCGTCAGAGGCGGTATGTCGCCGCGGGCCGGTCCCGACGCCATCGGCGCCCGGACCGGCCCGCGCTCGGCCAGCCAGGATCAGGCCGTGTCCGTCCCCTCCTCGTCCTCCTCGTCGCGACGACGCTTGGCGAGGACCAACAGCCAGGCGCCGACGAGGAGCATCCCGAGGCCTGCCGCGAGCAGGACCAGCACGTCGGCACCCGTCTTGGCGAGCTTGCCCGTCCGCGGGTCGACGGCATACCGCCGTAGACACCGCCCGGGATGATGCCCGGACCGTAGCCTCCGCCTCCGGTGCCACCGCCACCGGAGCCACCACCGGTGCCCGGCAGCGTGGTCCGGCCCCCGAGCACCTGGTCCGCGACCGGGGTGTCCGTGCTGTCGGAGGCCTTGGCACCGAGGGTCGACCCGTCGGAGTAGTAGGCCTGCGCCGACGCGACGTTCTGGATCGAGCCATAGCCCAGGTCACCGGACTTGACCGAGTAGGTCGTGGCCAGGCAGGAGGTCGAGGCACCCACCGCCAAGGGCGTGGCCAGGCACTCCTGGGCCGCGAGCCCGAGCATCGAGTCGGTGATCTTGACGCTGGGGATCTCGACCTGACCGGTGTTCGTCACCGTGAACGAGTAGGTGACCTTCTCGCCCTCGTCCGCGGTGCCGTTGCCGTTGACGTCCTGCAGGTCGGCCTGCTTGTCGAGCGTGTAGCCCGTGGTGAGGTCCAGCGGCACCGGGGCCTGGTCGATGTCCTTGACCACCTCGGTCGAGCCGAGGGGCTTGCCACTCACGTCCGCGGTGGTCTGGACCATGCCCTTGGCCACGTCATTCTCGGTGATGGTGTACTGCAGCACGCCGCAGCCGCACCACTGGGTCGGGTCCAGGACCGGGGTCCCGTCGGCGGCCTGTCCGCCGACCAGGGCAGCCAGCAGACCGGTGAGGCCGGTGGCCCGCTTGGCCATGATCGTGGATCCGCCCGGGGTGGTGATCCAGTCGGAGGTGACCGGTTGCTGGCGGACGGCACCCAGGTCGCAGACCAGTCGGTTGTCGGCATTGAGGCTGCCCTGGACCACCTTAACGTTGGCCATGGTCAGCATCGGGTCGCCGATGGTCACGTCGGTCAGACCCGCCGTACCCACGTTCTGCGACACGAGCGAGAAGTAGACGTAGTCACCGGCGTTCTTGATGCCGTCGCCGTTGTTGTCCACGAAGGTCGACCCGTCGGCCATGGTCAGCACGTTCTTCTGCACCTGGATGGCCGGGGAGGCCTTCTGCAGGAGGGTGGAGGTGATCTCCGGGTCCGTCTCGGCAGGCGGGTCGATGGTGTAGCCACCACCCACCGCCGTCACCAGCGTGGCGTGGTTGGTCACGTCACCGGCCAGCATGTCGGTCGAGGTGATCGTGTAGCTCGCCGTGCACTCGATACCCGTCTGCGGGGCGATCTCGTCCTTGGTCGGGTCGAAGGCACCGTGGTTGGGGTCTCGGTGGGTGCAGGTGTATGCCGAGGGCCAGGCCGAGCCGGCTGCACCGGCACCGTCCAGCTTGTCGTCCTTGATCGCCGAGACGGTCAGCGGGACGTTGCCGGTGTTCCACACCACGAAGGTGTAGGGGATCGTGTCCCCGGCCTCCTGGTTGCCGGTCTTGTTGGCGTCCACGACGGTGCCGGCCTGCTTGTCGAAGGTGACGGCTGCCTTGAGCGCCAGCTTGGCGACGTCGATGGACGTCTGGTCGGCGGGCTGCGGAGCACCCGTGGGCGCCGCCATCGACGCCGTGGCCGTGTTGCTCACCTCGCCGGCGTTGATGTCGAACTGTGTCAGCGTGTAGTCCGCGGTGCAGGTGATGACCTCGCCGGGTGCGGCGGTCGTGGTCGGGCAGCTCACCGCGGTGGTGGGCAGTTGGTCGCTGATCTGCAGACCGCTCAGGGTGGTGTTGCCGGTGTTGCTGACCGTGAAGCTGAAGGTCACGGTGTCACCGGCGTCGACCACGCCCGGGAGGCCCGAGGGGCCGTCCGTTGTGCGGGCAGTCCCGTCCGCCAGGTTGACGTGCGACTTGACGATGGTGAACGCCGAACCCTGGGCCAGCGGCCGCGAGGTGGTGTCGTCCGAGGTGACGGGCTGGCCGTTGGGCGCGATCCCCATGATCGTGGCGGCGTTGTCGACCGTGCCGGCGTCGAGCTGGGCCTGGCTGAGCTTCACCGTCACCGGGGGGCACGTCGCGCTGGCCCCGGGGGCCAGCGAACCGGCCATGCAGGTCTCGTCCACGATGCCCAGGCTGAGGTCGGTCAGCCACACGGGGTTCAGGGTGACGTTGCCGGTGTTGGTGACCTTGAAGGTGTAGGTCACCGTGTCGGCGGCGTCGTTCATCCCGTTGGCGTTGGTGTCCGTGACCGTCGAGACGATCTTGTCCAGCGCGATCGCAGGCTGACGGGGGAAACCGTCGGTTTTGGAGGCCTCGTCAGAGGTCACCGCCGTACCGGCCGGCGAGGTGCCCGCCGCGGTGGCGGTGTTGGTCACGGTGGCCGCATCCACATCGGTCTGCTTGAGCGCGTAGGTGCGCGCCGTACAAGCCACCGACGTGCCAGGGGCCAGCGTCGTCGTGGTCCCGGTGACACAAGGCACCCCGCTCAGGCCGAGCA
Organism: Arsenicicoccus dermatophilus; assembly: GCF_022568795.1. Classification (NCBI taxonomy): domain Bacteria; kingdom Bacillati; phylum Actinomycetota; class Actinomycetes; order Micrococcales; family Intrasporangiaceae; genus Arsenicicoccus; species Arsenicicoccus dermatophilus. Next base: position 2,889 of record NZ_JAKZHU010000011.1, read on the forward strand.
TGGCATCCGTGATGGTCACGTTCCTGATCGTCTGGTTGCCGGTGTTGGTCACCGTGAAGCTGTAGGTGATCGGCTCACCGACGTCGATGCGGCCGTTGTTGTTGCTGTCCGTGGCCCCGCCGGAGGTCTTCCCGAGCACGATCGTCGGATCGGGTGTGATGTCGGTCTGCACCGTCGAGGTGGCCAGCGGCGAGTGGACCATCGGCAGCGTGCTGTTGAAGCCGTACGCCGTGGCGGTGTTGACGACCTTGCCGGCGTCGACGTCGGCCTGGGTAAGCGTGTAGCCACGCTGGGTGCAGGTGGTCGACTTCCCCGGCATGAGGTACGTCGAGCCGTCCGGCAGGACCGGCACGGTGCAGCCACCGGCCTTGACGATACCCAGCAGAGCGTCGTCCATGACCAGGCGGTCCAGCGGCGTGGTGCCGGTGTTGGTGATGGTGAAGGAGTAGGTCACCTTGTCACCGGCGTCGGGGCCGTTGGCGTCGACGTCGTCGATCGGGGTGACCGACTTGACGAGGTCGATGCCCTGCCGGGTCGGCACGGTGACCGAGGCGTTGCCGGTCACCGTGGTGCCGGTGCCGGTGGTGCCGGCCAGGGTCACGGTGTTGACGATGACGCCGTTCTGGTAGTCGGTGGCCGTGCCGGTGTAGGTCAGGTTCGGGCAGGTCCGGGTGGCGCCGGGGGCCAACGGGCCGCTGCCGCAGGGCATCGGCGTCGCCGAGATCAGCGGGTCGGTGTAGGTCACGTCGCCGAGCGTCGCCGTGCCCGTGTTGGTGACGGTGATCGCGAAGACGAGCTTGTCGCCCACCGAGGTGATGCCGTCACCGTTGTCGATGAGGTTGATCGCGTGCTTGGTCGCCGACAGGCTCGGGGCCTGCGTGACCGGCGTGGACGTGCTGTCCGTCGTCTTCGCCTGCTTGCCCAGGGGCGTGCTGGCGGTGACGTAGGCGTTCACGTTGTCCACGGTCCCGGCGTCCACGTCGACCTGGGTCAGCGCGTAGGTCCGGGTGCACGTCGACGACTCGCGCGGGGCGATCGTGTTGGGCGTGCACTGGACGTTGCTCATGCCCAGCTTCGCGTCGGTGACCCCGACGAGCGTCATGGTGACGTTGCCGGTGTTGGTGGTCGTGAAGGTGTAGGTGATCGTGTCACCGACCGACTGCTTGCCGTCGTTGTTGGCGTCGACGATGCCCGACGCGGTCTTGTCGAACTGCAGCAGCGGGGTCTCCGCCAGCGGCGTCTCGACGCGGTCCGAGCCGCTCACCGGGATGTTCTTGGGCGTCAGGCCCGTGGTCGTGGCCGAGTTGACGACCGCCGGCGTCTTGGTGCCGTTGGCCAGCGTCACGGCCTGGTCCAGGTCCTTCTGGGTGATGGTGTACGTCGAGGTCGGGCACTCGGCCGACATACCGGGGTCGAGCACCTGCGAGGTGCAGACCTGGTCGACGATGCCGATGCGCGCGTCGGTGTAGCGGACGTCGTGCAGCGACAGGTTGCCGGTGTTCTTGACGTAGAACCGGTAGGTCAGGGTGTCGCCGGCGCCGATGACGCCGTCGCCGTTGGTGTCGGACGGGGCCGCCACCAGCTGCTTGTCCATCGAGATGGACCGCACGGCGGTGATCGAGACCGGGGCCGACTGGGTGTTGGTCACCGTCTGGCCGGTCGGGTCCAGGCCCGCCGCGGTCGCGGTGTTGGTCATGCCGTTGTTGTTGAGGTCGGCGAGGGTCAGGGCGTACGTCGCGGTGCAGGACGTCGACGCGCCGGGCGCGAGCGAGGTCCGGCCGCCGCAGGTGGCCCGGTCCATGCCCACCATCGGGTCGGTCAGGGTGACCGGCGACAGGGTGGTGTTGCCGGTGTTGGTGATCGTGAAGGTGTACGTCACCGTGTCGTTGACGTCCTGCTCCTTGTTGCCGTTGACGTCGACGATCGTGCCGGCCGTCTTGGCCAGCTTGATGCCGGACGCCGCGGTCACCGAGGTGCTGGCGTCGTCCGCGCCGGACACCGGGGTGCCCTTGGGGTCGGTCGCCGCGATGGTGGCGGTGTTGTTGACGCCACCGGCGTCGACCTGCGCCTGCGTGAGCTTGAGCGGGTATGCCGTGCAGGTGCGCGTCGCACCCGGGGCGAGGTCGCCCGTGCCGCAGGCCACGGCGGCGAGGCCCAGCGTCGGGTCCGTGAGGGTCACGGCGCTCAGCGTCGTCGTGCCGGTGTTGCGCACCACGAACGAGTAGGTCACGGTGTCGCCCGCGTCGGCCCGCCCGGTCGAGTTGGTGTCCGCGATGGCGGACGCCGTCTTGTCCAGGGTGATGGTCGACGACTGCGGCACGGTGGTGGACGTGGCGTCGCTGACCGTCGGGGTTCGGGCGCCGTTGATCGTCGCCGTGCCGTAGGCCGTGGCGGTGTTGTCGACCACGCCGGCGTTCACGTCGGCCTGCGTCAGCGGGTAGGTCTTGGCCAGGCACGTGGTGCTGGCCCCGGGGGCGAGCGTCGTGCTGGTGCAGACCGCGCCGGCGTAGCCGAGCCTGGCGTCGGTCAGGGTGACCTGGCCGAGCGTCACGGTGCCGGTGTTGGTGACGGTGAACGTGTAGTCGATCGTGTCACCCACGTCGGCCCGGCCGCTGGAGTTGGTGTCCTTGATGACGCTCGCGACCTTGTCCAGGCTGATGGTGGCCTTGGTTGCCACAATCACCGACGAGCTCGCCGAGGTGGTCGTGCCGTCCGGGGCGGTGCCGGTCGCCGTGGCGGAGTTGGTGAAGGCACCCGCGTCGACGTCGGCCTGCGTCCGCACGCGGTTGAGCGGCGGGCAGTCTCGGCTCTCACCGGGCTTCAGCGGGGTGGTGCCGCACGCGGCGGCGGTCACGCCGAGCTGGGCGTCGGTGTAGGTCACCGGGTCCAGGGTCACGTTGCCGGTGTTGGTGACCGTGAAGGTGTAGGACATGGTGTCCCCGGCCCCCACGACGCCGTCACCGTTGTCGGTGATCTTGGACAGCTTCTTGACCAGCGCGATGCCCGGGGTGCGCGCGACGTCGGTCGTGACCGTGTCGGGCCCGGTGGCCTTGACGCCGGCCGGGTCGGTGCCCGTCGCGGTCGCGGTGTTGTCGACCTTGCCCGCGTCGATGTCGGCCTGGGTCAGCGCGTAGGTCCGGGTCGGGCAGACGCGGGACTCGCCCGGCGCCAGCGGCCCGGTGCCGCAGGCGACGCCGGAGATGCCCAGCTTGGTGTCGGTGTACGTCACCGAGGTGAGCGTCGTCGTGCCGGTGTTCTTGACCGTGAAGGTGTACTGGATCGTGTCGCCGACGTCGGTCCTGCCGTTGTTGTTGGCGTCGACCACGCCACCGGACACCTTGTCCATGGTGATGGTGCTGGTCCGGGTCCAGGTGGCGGTCGCGCTCGACGGCGCGGTCACCACGGTGCCCTTGGGGTCGGTGCCGTTGGCGGTCGCGTTGTTGACCACCTTGCCGGCATCGGCGTCGGCCTGGGTGATGGTGTAGGTCCGCGAGATGCAGTCCGTCCGGGTGTCGCCGGGCGCCAGCGGCGTGGTCGTCGACCCGCAGGTGGCGGCGGTGAGGCCCAGGCGGGAGTCGGTCACCGTCACCGGCGCCAGCGAGGTGTTGCCGGTGTTGGTCACGCCGAAGGTGTAGGTGATCGAGTCACCGGCACCGATCACGCCGTCGCCGTTGAGGTCGACCGGGGCCCCGGCGACCTTCTTCAGGCTGAGCGAGGGCGTCGAGGCGACGAGCCGCGAGCTGGTGTCCGTGGCCGGGACGTCACCGCTGGTCGGCGTGGTGCCGTGGGCGATGGCGGAGTTGTCCACCGAGCCGCCGTCGACGTCGGCCTGCGTGAGCACGTACGGCGTCGTCAGGCAGGTGCGGGAGGCCCCGGGCAGCAGCGGACCGGTGCCGCAGGCCTGGCTGGCCAGCCCGACCTTGCCGTCGGTGACGGTGACCGGGTTGAGCGTCACGTTGCCGGTGTTCTTGACCGTGAACTGGTAGGTGATCGTGTCGCCGGCGTCGACCTTGCCGTCGCCGTTGGTGTCGACGATCGCCGAGTCGGTCTTGTCCAGGGTCATCTTCGGGTTGGCCGTCACCGGGACGTCCGCCGTGGCCGGGGCCGTGACGGTCGTGCCCTTCGGGTCCTTGGCCGTCGTGCCGGCGTCGTTGTGCACGGCACCGGCGTCGACGTCGGCCTGCGTCGTGGTGTAGGTGCGCGTGGTGCAGGTGACCGAGGCGCCGGGCGCCAGGGTGCCGGTGCCGCACGCGACGTTCGCCATACCGAGCTTGGCGTCGTTGACGACCACCGAGCTGAGCGTGGTGGTGCCGGTGTTGGTCACCTTGAAGGTGTAGGTGATCTGGTCCCCGGCGTCCGGTCCGTTGCCGTCCAGGTCGGTGATCGCGCCGGCGGTCTTGGTCAGCGAGATCAGCGAGGAGCCGTAGGTCGTCGTGCTCGTGCCGTCCGCCTGGTTGACGACGGTGACGCCGGTCGGCGGGGTCGCGACGACGGAGGCGTTGTTGGCCACCGAGCCGGAGTCCACGTCGGCCTGGGTCAGGACGTACGTCTTGGCCGGGCAGGAGGCCGTCACCCCCGGGACCAGCGACGCGACGCACTGGGCGTTGCTGATGCCCAGCTTGGTGTCGCTGTAGGTCACCGGGGTCAGGGTGGTGGTGCCGGTGTTGGTCACCGTGAAGGTGTAGGTGATCGTGTCACCCGCGTCCGGCCCGTTGCCGTCGATGTCGACCAGCGAGCCGGCCTGCTTGTCGAAGGTGTACGACGCGGTCCGCGTCCAGGGCATGACGACCGTGTCGGTCGCCGCGACCTTGGTGCCGTCCGGCTTGGTGCCGGTCAGCGTCGCGGTGTTGTCGTAGTGGCCCGCGTCGACGTCGGCCTGCGTCAGCACGTGGTTGCGCAGCGGGGTCGTCGGGTAGCCCGCCGGGTAGCAGGTGACCTCCTGGCCCGGGTCGAGCGTGCCGGTGCCGCACGTGGCGTTGTAGATCCCGATGGCCGGGTCGTCCTTGCGAACGTCGGTCAGCGTGATGTTGCCGGTGTTCCTGGCGATGAGGGTGTAGTCGATGCGGTCGCCCGCGTCGACGATCCCGTTGCCGTTGACGTCGACCATGACGCCCCGCTTGTCCAGGGTCAGCCCGGTCGTCTGCGGCACGATCCGCGAGTTGGCGTCGCTCGCGGTCACCGGGGTGCTCGACACCGCCGAGACCGCGTTGACGGTCGCGGTGTTGTCCACCGAGCCACGGTCCACGTCGGTCTGCGTCAGCGCGTAGACCTGGACCAGGCAGGTGGTGGAGGCACCAGGCGCCAGGGCGGTGACCGCCGGCGAGCACGAGGCGGCGTCGAGGCCCAGCTTGGCGTCGGTGATCCGGATCGAGGTCAGGTCCACGTTGCCCGTGTTGGTGACCTTGAACGAGTAGGTGATGGTGTCACCCGGGCCCACGACGTCGTCCCGGACGGTGTCCGCGATGACGGTGTCGGTCTTGTCCAGGGCGATCCTGGGCGCGGTCGTGATCGGCACGTCGACGGCCGAGGGGGCCGTGACCGCGGTCCCGGCCGGGTCCTTGCCCGTCACCGAGGCGGCGTTGTGCACCAGACCGTTGTTCACGTCGGCCTGGGTCAGCGTGTAGGTCTGCTGAGGGCAGGTGACACCGGCGCCGGGCGCGAGCGGGCCGGTGCCGCAGGCCACGTTGGTCAGGCCCAGCTTGGCGTCGTCGAGGACGACCGAACTGATGGTCGTGGTCCCGGTGTTGGTCACGGTGAAGGTGTAGGTGATCTGGTCACCGGCGTCCGGACCGTTGGTGTCGAGGTCGTTGAGGGCGCCCGCCTTCTTGACCAGCGACAGCCTGTCCTTGCCGACGGTGGGGGTGCTGACCAGGGACTTCTGGTCGGTCACCGGTACCCCGGCCGGCGGGATCGCCACCGCGGACGCGACGTTGTCCACCGACCCGGCGTCGATGTCGGCCTGGGTGAGCGTGTAGAGCTTCGCCGGGCAGGCCAGGGTCTGGCCGGGAGCCAGCGAGGCCACGCACGGGGCGCCGCTGATGCCGAGCTTGGCGTCGGTATAGGTCACCGGGGCCAGGGTCACGTTGCCGGTGTTGGTCACCGAGAAGGTGTAGGTAACGGTGTCACCGGCGTCCGGCCCGTTGCCGTCGTTGTCGACCAGCGAGCCCGCGGTCTTGGCGAAGGAGTAGGCCGCCGTCCGGGTGAAGGGCAGCATCACGGTGTCGGTCGCGTTGATCGCCGTGCCGTCCGGCTTCTTGCCGGCCAGGGTGGCGGTGTTGTCGTAGTGACCCGCGTCGATGTCGGCCTGCGTCAGCACGTGGCTGCGCATCGGCGTCGTCGGGTAGCCCGACGGCCAGCAGTGGCGGCTCTTGCCCGGCGCCAGCTGCCCGGCGATCTCGGTGCCTGCCTGGCCCGCCGCCGTGGTCGGGTCGTAGCACAAGGCGTTGTTGATGCCGATGGCCAGGTCTTCGACGTCGGTCAGCGTCGTGTTACCGGTGTTGGACGCCAGCAACGAGTAGTCGATGCGGTCGTTGACGTCCACGATGCCGTTGTTGTTGACGTCGACGTACGTCCCGACCTTGTCCAGGGTCAGCCCGAAGGTCTGGTGGATCGGGGTCGAGGTGGAGTCGGTGGAGCTGCGCGTCGCGCCCGAGGGGCCCGTCGACGAGGCGGTCGCCGTGTTGTTGACGACGCCGGCGTCGATGTCGGCCTGGGTGATCGCGTAGGTGTTGCTCACCGTGACCTGGCAGGTCCCGGTCTGGCCGGGCAGGAAGTCACCCGTGCCGCAGGCCACCGGGTTCGGCGACAGCCGGGTGTCGGTGACGACGAGGTTGCGCTGCGTCGTCGTGCCGGTGTTGGTGACCGTGAAGGTGTAGGTGATGGAGTCGCCCGGGTCGGACTCGTCCTTCACCGTGCCGGTGTCCTTCAGCACGCTGGCGGTCTTGTCCAGCGTGATCTCGCCGACCCGCGACACCGGGGTGGTCGTGGTCGCGGTCGCCGTGACCGGACCGGTGGGCGAGATCGCGGAGGCGCTCGCCGCGTTGGTCACGCCGGC